>PHDM01000180.1 GCA_002840985.1 Bacteroidetes bacterium HGW-Bacteroidetes-17 | reverse complement strand
ATATTGATCTTGCAGATTATTCTTATACTAATTTTATAATTGCATGAAATTGAGGATGCAATAATCATCAAAATAATAAACCTTAAGTATAAATTTCGCATACCACAAGTATTAATTTTATAAATGGTTTATTAAATATTGATGCAGAGCAAATATAGATAAAATTTGAATATATTAATAATACTGCCAATTGTCTAATTTTGAAAATAGAATACTAATATATATTTAAAATAGCTCACTTCATCCTTAATTTATAGTTATAAATATTGATTTGTATATTTTAATAAAGCTTTCTCATTTTACATTTTTGAATCAAAACATTTTTGAAAACTGAAATCAAGGATTCATACTATTCATAAAACTATTTAAAGTTATTTTTCTGAATTTGCTAGTGGTGATATTACAAATTAATTTATTACTTTTGAAAACGGAAAAATCATCAATGGTTTTTTCCACAAATTGGACCCGTAGCATAACTGGATAGTGCCCTTGACTACGAATCAAGAGGTTGGAGGTTCGAATCCCCCCGGGTTCACGAAAAGGCTGTTAGAATTAACTAACGGTCTTTTTTTATATGCCGTTAAATCCTTTATTTAGATTAACTTCTGACGATTTTATTTACAACAGATTTTTCTTTATATTTATCCCACCATCAAATCAATTCTCTAAAATGAAAAAATACCTGCTCTTTATCGTATTTGTACTTATTACATCTTTAAATTCATGTAACTATCTTAATATGAATAAAGAATCGACATCGGATGCTTTTATTCTTGAAGAGGCAACCATTGCAGATATCCACAAGGCTTTTAAAAATGGCAGCTTAACTGCCGAAAAACTGGTCAATTTATATATTGCCCGAGTTCAAAAATATGATCAATCAACCGGGTTGAATTCCATTATTTTGATAAATCCGAAAGCCATTGAAACTGCCAGAGAATTGGATAAAGAATTTCAGGAAACCGGTGAATTAAGGCCTCTGCACGGAATCCCCATGATTGTAAAAGACAATTACAATACCCAGGGCTTACAAACAACTGCAGGATCATTGGCATTAAAAGGATTCGAACCCAAAGAAGATGCATTTCAAATTAAGGCCGTAAAAGCTGCGGGAGCCATCGTTTTAGCCAAATCGAATATGGCCGAATGGGCATTCAGTCCGATGGTAACGATCAGTTCGTTTGCCGGAGAAACCTTAAACCCTTATAATTTAAAACATGTCCCTGCAGGTTCGAGTGGCGGAACTGCCGCTTCAGTTGCCGCTAATTTTGGAGCCGTAGGCTTCGGAACAGATACCGGAAATTCTATCCGGGGCCCGGGATCACATAATTCACTTGTTGGCTTCCGTTCAACTTTAGGATTAACAAGTCGGGAAGGAATTGCACCGCTGTACTTAAGAAATGATGTAGGAGGACCATTAGCCCGAACCGTTACTGATGCCACCCGAATCTTGGAAGTCATTGCAGGCTATGACCCCAATGATCCAATCACCATCCATTCACAGGGAAAAATACCAGATAACTACCAGCAGTTTTTAGTTACTGATGGATTGAAAGGAGCACGAATAGGCATTTTGAGAGAATTAAGCGAAAAAGATCCCAATCCTGAAATTAAAGCTCTTTTCGAACAGGCTATCGAAGATTTAAAGAGATTAGGTGCAGAAATCATTGATCCGATTGTAATACCGGGTTTTGATACACTTCGCCGAAATCAATGGTGTTCCATGTTTAAAGAGGATGTCAACAATTACCTTACCTCGTTGGGTGATGATGTCCCTGTTAAGAATTTAGATGAAATTATTGCCTCCGGAAAATATGCTCCTTATATCGAGGGGAATTTATTATATCATCAAAATGCCGACCCAGAAGATGCCGGACATGAATGTTCCGATCCTTATACCGATTCGCGAAGAATTGCTTTCAGAAAAGCCATTGAGGACGTGATGGACTCAAATCAATTAGGCGCAATCATTTATCCCACCTGGAATAATCCGCCTGCCCTGGTTGGCGATTTCGAAGGATATAAAGGCGATAACAGCCAAATCATTGCTCCGCATACAGGTCAGCCGGCTTTTACCATTCCGATGGGATTTTCAGGCGGTAACCTGCCGGCAGGATTGCAATTTTTAGGTCGCATGTACGACGAACCCACACTTATAAAATATTGTTTTGCTTATGAGCAAGGGACCATGCATCGAAAAGCACCTGAATTATTTCCTGCAATTCAGGAGTAATACAAGTTTTGGCTTTCAAAAACGTCTACATTTTCATTATTATTCAATAATATTGAAAACAAACTGATTCGGCCCTAATTTAATGGGCTGAATACCAACCTGATTTATTCCTGATATAAACACTTTTAAATTTTATAAGTACTGCAATTTAAAGCAAGAATTTTGCTAATTTCACCTGAAAATCCTATCCTCGTAAATATGAAAAAATCTGTTCTCATTTTAGTCGGTTTAGTGCTTCTTTTAGCATCATGCAATAGCTCAAAAAAAAACCTGATACAAGGTAATTATGATGATATTATTGGCCGTTCTGTTAAAAAATTAATCAAAAGTCCGGATAGCAATAAAGATGCAATCCTTTTGGATAGGTCTTTTAAATTGGCAAATGACAGGGATCTGGAAACAATTAAGTTTTTGAAACAAGAAGCCAAGGCCGACAATTGGGATAAAATACTCATGCATTACGATATGCTTAAACGCCGTCAAAACCAAATTAAGCCCATCTCACCTTTTATGCTTAATGGCCAATTAACGCAATATCAATATTTTGATTACGATGGGGAAATTATAAGCGCCAAGACAAATGCAGCCGCCTATTTTTATGCGAATGGAAAGCGCCTGGTCGAATCACCTGATAAAATGCTTATACGACAGGCTTTTTCTGAATTTCTAAGGGTAAAGAATTATGCCGGCTCTGCGTATCCTGATATCGATGATTTACTTCAGGAAGCCAAATTCAATGGGATCAGCAGGGTAATGGTGCAAATTAAAAATATGAGTCAATATAATTTTCAACCCGAATTTATTGAGCGCATCACAAGTGGAAATATTAGTCAGCTAAATTCCGATTGGGTTCAATTCTTTTTTGATGACTCGGATGAACAAATTGATTTCGATTACCTGACGATTGTTAATTTACTGAATATTCAGGTTTCTCCCGACGACACAAAAACCACAGATCGCATCCACAAAAAGAAGGTTGAGGATGGATTTGAATATGTGTTGGACCCAAAAGGAAATGTTAAAAAAGATACCCTGGGCAACGA
>PHDM01000029.1 GCA_002840985.1 Bacteroidetes bacterium HGW-Bacteroidetes-17 | reverse complement strand
ATCTCACATATTTAGTACTCCCGATGAACTTTCTGTTTCCTTGCGATGGGTTGCCATGTTATCCAGTCGTTTACATTGCGATGTTGCGGCATCAACCGGAGTTCATAACGGGGAGGCAGTTATTAAACAACTTTTAGCCGGAGCCAAGGCAGTTCAAATTAGTTCAGTATTATATAAGAATGGATTTGGAGAGATTAAAACCATGCTTTCAGTTTTGGAATCATGGATGGACAAACATGATTTTAAATCCATTGCCGATTTTAATGGACGCATGAGTATTAAAGAAACGGATAACCCTGCCGCTTATGAAAGGGTTCAGTTTATGAAATATTTTTCAGGGATCGAATAAATCAGGAGCCTCATGTGAGGCTTTTTTTATGATTTTATGATTCATCTTTGAATTCTGTGCATTAATACCTAGCTTTGTAATTTATATTAAATCTAAATAGAATTACAGATGCCTCATTATCATCATCTCGGAAAATTTCCGCATAAGCGGCACACCATTTTTCGTAAAGAAGATCAATCGCTTTATGCGGAAGAATTGGTTTCTACCGAAGGTTTTTCTGACGTCTATAGTTTGGTCTATCACTGCCATGCACCCACCAAAGTATTAAAAATTGATAAGCCTTATTCTGTGGCACCCTCGATAGTTATCGATCACAATATGCAGCATCGCAGTTTTCAGGGATTTAAAATTGCTCCAAAGGATGATTACCTCGAAAGTCGTGTAATTATTCTAACCAATAATGATCTGCATATCAGTTTAGCGGCACCGAGGATATCTATGAAGAATTATTTTTTCAAAAATTCTCAGGCTGATGAAGTGATATTTATTCATGAAGGAAGTGGAATATTAAGAACCATGTACGGTAATATCAAATTTGTATACGGCGATCATTTGGTAATTCCGAGGGGAACTATCTATCAGATAGAATTTGATACATCTGTCAATCGGCTTTTTATCGTTGAATCGTTCACACCAATTAAATTCCCAAAAAGATATGTAAATAGAAACGGGCAGCTTTTGGAAAATGCACCACTTTACGAAAGAGATATTAAATTGGTTCAGGATTTGGAAACGCATGATGAAAAGGGTGAATTCAAAGTTTTAATTAAAAGGGATGATATGATTTTCCCTTATTATTATCAATATCATCCCTTCGATTTAATTGGTTGGGATGGATGTCATTATCCATACGCCATTTCTGTTCATGATTTTGAACCCATAACAGGCAGGGTGCATCAGCCTCCACCTGTGCATCAAACTTTTGAAGCTCATAATTTCGTAATGTGTGCCTTTGTACCAAGGATGTACGATTATCATCCCGATGCCATTCCGGCTCCATACAACCATTCTAATGTCGATTCTGATGAAGTGTTGTACTATGTTGATGGTGATTTCATGAGTCGAAGTCATGTCGAAAAAGGGCAAATAAGCTTGCATCCGATAGGAATTCCTCATGGGCCACATCCCGGAACGGTTGAAAAAAGTATTGGCGCTAAGTTTACCAATGAACTGGCGGTAATGGTTGACACTTTTAGGCCCTTAAAATTAACCAAAGCGGCATTGGAAATAGAGGATGAGGATTATTATCGTTCCTGGTTAGATCAATAATTGAATAAACTTGAATAAAAATAATAGTATATGGATCAAGATTTTTTACCGTTGAACGGAACTGATTTTGTTGAATTTTATGTTGGAAATGCAAAACAGGCAGCTTTCTATTATCAATCTGCTTTTGGTTTTCAGCCTTTGGCTTATTCAGGACTGGAAACCGGAAATAAGGAAAAAACTTCTTATGTTTTGCGTCAGGGAAAGATTACGCTCGTATTTTCCACTTCACTGGTTCCTGATTCGGAAATAGGAAAGCATGTTGATTTACATGGGGATGGGGTTAAATTTGTAGCCCTTCTGGTTGATGATGCAGAATCATCTTATCGTGAGACCGTTAAACGAGGTGCAATACCTTTTCTTGAACCACGAAAACTAAGTGATGAAAATGGGTTTATTTCTGTTTCAGGGATCCATACTTATGGTGAAACCATTCATCTGTTTATCGATCGTAATAATTATAAAGGAATATTTATGCCCGGATATAGAGCCTGGAATCCATTTTATAAAACTACCGAAGTAGGATTAAAATATGTGGATCATATGGTAGGAAATGTTGGTTGGGGCCAGATGAATACCTGGATCGATTTTTATAAGGACGTGATGGGTTTCCGACAATTGATTTCTTTTGATGATAAAGATATCTCGACAGAATACACTGCATTAATGAGTAAGGTTGTTGCGAACGGAAATGATCGAATCAAATTCCCGATCAATGAGCCTGCAGAAGGTAAAAAAGTTTCACAGATCGAGGAATACATTAATTTTTATCATGGTGCAGGAGTACAGCATTTAGCCATGGCGACGGATAATATTGTAGCAACTGTTACAGAACTTAAAAATAGAGGAGTAGAATTTTTATATGTTCCCGAAACTTATTATGATGATATAATGCAAAGAGTTGGAGAAATTGAGGAAGATTTTGAACTATTGAAACAGCATGGAATTTTAATTGATCGGGATGATGAAGGATATTTATTGCAGTTGTTTACCAAACCTGTTCAGGATCGCCCAACCGTTTTTTATGAAATTATCCAGCGTAAAGGTGCAAAATCTTTCGGGAAAGGAAATTTTAAAGCATTATTCGAAGCCATTGAACGGGAGCAGGCAAATAGAGGAACTTTATAAATATTAGTTTGTATGAGTAATTCAGCAAATCCAATCCAATCTTCATGGCTGGAATTTGATAAAGAAAGCGGTTTCACGCTTGAAAATATCCCGTTTGGTATTTTTAAAACGGCAAATAAAGATGCCCGTGCTGCAACCCGAATCGGGGATAAGGTCATAGATCTGTCTGTATTAGCAGATTTTGGGTATTTTGATGAAATTGAAATGTTTGATACTAACAGTCTTCATCAAAATACGCTGAACAATTTTATTGCTTTGGGTAAAACATGCACTTCAAAAGTAAGATTCAGAATTGCTGATCTTTTTTCAGTTCATAACAGCGAATTAAAACTTAACCAGAAGGTTCTTGAATTTAGCATCCATGATATTGAAGAAGTTGAGATGTTAATGCCAATTTCAGTTGGTGATTATACTGATTTTTATTCAAGCATCGAACATGCAACAAATGTTGGGATTATGTTTCGTGACCCTGCAAATGCTTTATTCCCAAACTGGAAACATTTGCCGGTAGGGTATCATGGAAGGTCGTCTTCAATTGTTGTTTCAGGAACCCCGATCCATCGGCCATATGGACAAACCAAACTAGAATCCGTTGTCAGTCCTGAATATGGGCCATCACGATCGATGGATTTTGAATTGGAAATGGCTTTTGTAACAGGAAAGAAAACCAATTTGGGAGATCAGATTTCTGTGGATGATGCGAAGGATCACATTTTCGGATTGCTTATATTCAATGATCTTTCTGCCAGAGATATTCAAAAGTGGGAGTACGTGCCACTGGGACCCTTTTTAGGAAAAAACTTTGGGTCTGTTATATCACCATGGATTGTAACCCTCGATGCACTTAAACCATTTTGGGTTGATGGACCGAAACAGGAACCGGAAGTGCTTCCTTATTTGAAAACTGGCAGGAATGGCAATTTAAATATTGATCTGGAAGTTTATTTACAAGCGGAAAATGAAGCCCCGTTTATGATGGCCCATTCGAATATGAAATACCTTTACTGGAATATGGCACAGCAATTGGCCCATCATACCGTAAACGGATGCAATGTGAATGTTGGCGATTTGTATGCCTCCGGAACGATCAGCGGTCCCACACCGGATTCTTATGGTTCTATGTTGGAATTATGCTGGAAGGGAACAAAACCCATAAAATTACCAAATGGCACGGAACGAAGATTTATTGAGGATAATGATACCATCATCATGAAAGCATATGCAAAAAATGAACATTATTGTATCAGCTTTGGAGAAGTCACGACTAAAATTCTACCTGCAAAAATCTAATTTCAATGAAAAAAATTGTCCCTGGGGAGGCGAACCTCCAACAATTTCATCAGCTATTACTCGGTGCTGTAGCTCCACGACCGATTGCTTTGGCCAGTACCATTGATAAGGATGGGAAACCTAATTTATCACCATTTAGTTTTTTTAATGTTTTTGGGGTAAATCCGCCGACTTTAATTTTTTCCCCATCTCGCCGAGGAAGGGATAATACAACAAAGGATACTTTCGAGAATATTAAACAACATGCGGAAGTTGTGATCAATGTGGTTAATTATGAAATGGTTGAGCAAAACAATTTAAGCAGCAATGAGTTTGCAAAAGGAGTTAATGAATTTGAAAAATCAGGATTTACTCCGATTGCTTCTGAGATGGTAAAACCCTTTCGGGTAAAAGAATCTCCGGTACAATTTGAATGTGTTGTGAAGCAGGTAATTGAAACAAGTCAGTTGCCGGCAGCAGGTAATTTGGTGATCTGCGAAATAGTGATGATTCATATAAATGAAAATGTTTTAAATGCCAAGGGTGGAATTGATCAGGAAAAAATTGATTTAATAGGAAGATTGGGTGGAAATATGTATTGTCGTACGACAGGAAATGCAAGTTTTGAAGTTAAAAAGCCGGGAGAAATACCCGGAATAGGGGTTGATTCATTACCAGATTCAGTGCGTAATAGTGAAATTTTGACTGGGAACGATTTGGGAAAACTTGGTGGATTGCCTGCCCTTCCAACAGATGAAGATATTAAACAATTAAAATTAAAGGTGCCATATGAACTTCCGGAAATTCATCATTTGGCGAAATCGCTAATCGTTGAGGGCAAGGTATTCGAAGCTTTATGTGTTTTGATGTCAGGGATATAGCTTTAATTATTTTGTTTTTCTATCAAGTTAAGCCCATCATTTATCAGCTTGTCAAATTCAGGGTATTGTTTTATTAAACTTGACAAATAGGTTTTGATTTCATCGATTAATCTGGGTTCTGAATTACTTTTTATTGCTAATTCTACAAGTTCTAACCCAAGCAACCATTCCTTTGAATGTCTTTCTTTCAAAGCTTTAAACAGGGCTTTTATTTCTTTATGGGTTTCATTTAAAGCTCCTTCTCTTGCATTTCTGGTGGTTTGATAAAGTTGATGCAAGCTTTTTGCTTCTTTAGAATGTTCAATTTTATGCGTTTTTTCTTTGGGTACTTCAAATGTGTAACCATAAGCATTTGGATCAGCAGGGCCGTTATAAACAGAAGATACTTTCTTTCCAATGGCTAAATCAAAAGTGCCCCAATCAGGTTGAAATAGGATCTCAGTTTTGTAATAGATGGTGCAAGGTTCAAAGCTCAGAACGATAATCTTCCCTTCTTTTCTTAAAATATTCTTAAGCTTCCCTTTAAGCTTGATTCCTGAGGTCCATTCCAGGTTGCAATGCTCATTTAGTTTAATATCAGCGTCCTCAAGTTGATAATCATTCCACGTAATGAAACCTGGATTCAACCCTAAAATCGTACCAATTGGCGTTCCATATCCATCATGATGATATGCTTTCGAATGTGATTCAAGTTCTTGATCCTGAAATGCAAGGCTTGATGGCCCAAGTGTTTTTAGATAAGCAATCTCCTTATTTTCTTCAATGAAATCCACAATCTTCCCTGAAATCTGGATCCCGGAATCCAGAACACAGCATGCAATATTTTCCGAATTAATGGCTTTTCTAATTCCATCAATCCCCCCGGATCTGATTGCCATTGTATCGACAAATTCTTCCAATACTTTTGTCAAGTAATCAAAACTTGGGGTTACAAAAAGTTGTGGCTGCATTGAAGTGATGTCGAAATTGTAATTCATTGCATCAATAGAGTAGGGTAGTTTCAAAACATGATCCCTCATTGCATGGTAACTTTCCCCAATAGATGAAAGAAGTCCTGCACCATAAATCTTTGGGAAATACATGCTGCCAATTAAACCATATTCAACGGTCCACCAGTGGAGATTTCTAATTTTAGCCAACTCTGACCGGGCACTCAGGGTGGATTCGATTTCTGAAATGTCATATTCTGCCGCCACAATATCGTCCTTTCCGGAATAGGGGTCCGCTTTTAATATTGATAAGTGACGTACCGCTTCATACATTTTTTGATCCTTGGATGATGAAAAGGCCTTAGATCCATAAAATCCAAATTTCTTTAAATATTCAGCATATTCAGGATTTGCAATAATTGGAGCATGTCCGGCAGCTTCATGAATAATATCAGGTGCAGGGGTATATTGTATTTGATCGATCGGACGAATATCAGCTGCAATAACCAAAACATTGTATGCCTGAAATTCCATGAAAGCTGATGGGGGTATAAATCCATCAACAGCCACTGCTGCCCAGCCAATTTCTTTAAGTATCCGGTTCATACCATACATGTGGGGAATATGATCAATACTTACACCTGTTTTTTCAAGCCCGGAAAGATATGATTTATGTGCCACGTCTTTCAGGAAATGAATATTTTGTTGCATCACATACTTCCAAACAGCATGATCCTGTGCCGTGTATTCCTTATATGGTTGATCAATAATCAAATCCAATAGGTGCTTAGGCAGTTTATCTAATACTGAATTTGTTTCAAGCATTGTTTATTATAATTTAGACTTAATCAAAATAAGCTCAAATATACACTTTTTTTAATAAGGTTTGATGCTGATTAAGAATACTTAAAGAAATTCTGTTGTATGAGTGATTCTTTTTTTAGATCAATAATTTTGACCTGTTAATAAAGCGAGCAAGAAAAAGAAGACCTGCTAATGCAAGGCTCGCCACGAATCCGACCCAAATTCCTACAGGACCCCATTTTATTGTGAATGCAAGAAAATAGCTTAAAGGCAAGCTTATCAAAATATATGCAATAAAGGCTGCAAACATGGCATATTTAACATCGGTCAGGCCACGCAATGCACCCAGCATTACTACTTGCAACCCATCAAATATTTGAAAAATTGCAGCCATAATAAGCAGGCGGGAGGCAACTTTAATAACCTCCTGGTCGCTGGTATAAAGGTAGGGGATTTCATTTCTATACAAAAGGAACATAATAGCTGTGAAACTCATAAATGCCAGAACCAGATGAACTGAGGCTGCAGTAACTTTTTTCATTGAATGATAATCACCCAGATTGAATTGGTGAGAGACTCGGATGGTTGTCCCCGAAGCAATACCTGTCACGATCATGAACGTTAAACTGGCCATCCCAATAGCAATTTGATGAGCTGCCAGAGAAACAGGCCCCAGCCATCCCATCATTAAAGCGCCTAATGCAAAAGCTAGTACTTCAAGAAGTATTTGGCTGGAAATTGGCCAACCCACTTCAAATAGTCGTTTGAGGATCTTCTTGTCAAGGCGTGATTTAACAATGTTAATTAAATAAGGTCGAAATATATCTTTTCGGATAAATATAAAAACAAACATCAGGGGCATGAAGGTTCGGGCAATTAAAGTGCCATATCCTGCACCTGTTAACCCAAGTTCAGGAAATCCGAACTTACCAAATATGAATAAATAGTTAAAACAAATATTGACAACATTGGCCAATAAAGTGATAGTCATGGCATTTAGCGTATTTCCAATTCCTTCGGCAAATTGCTTTAAGGTGAAGAAAAGCATGAATGGAAGCATTGAAATTACCAAAATGCGATAGTATGGAATAGCCAATCTTACAACTGCTTCATTTTGCCCCATTTTATCCATAAAAAATGAAACGGTATACATTAAAACCATGAGTATGAAAGCAATTGTAAGGTTGAGGAAAGTTGAATTTTTCAGCCATTTTCCTGCCAGTATATGATCTCCAGAAGCCCATGCAGGTCCCACTAATGGGGTTAAGCCAAAAGTAAAACCCATGCCAATCACCATTCCTATAATAAAGATATTACCTGCAAATGAAGCTGCCGCCAACTCAATCGTTCCAACGGAGCCTACCATCATATTATCAACCTGCTGAACAAGCACTTGCCCGAATTGTGAAAGCATGACTGGGAATGCAAGTGTAAGGATTCTTTTATAATAAGGGAAGAATTGTTTCATAATTTGACTTAGGCAGTGCAAAAATAATTAAAACATCCAATGAGCCAACTTAATTAATCAATAAGACTAACCATTAAATTCCTTTTTTAACTTTGCTGATACAATGATAAAAACTGATTATCAACATTCGAAAATTTATGTTGCTCTTCCGGCAATGGATGAATTTTTATATTTGCCTCAGTTTATTGAATGTATTAAAGCACAAACATTTCGGAATTTCCATCTTATTGTATGTGTAAATCAGCCTGAATCCTGGTGGTTTGATCAAGACAAATTACCAGTGTGTGAGAACAATCAAAAATGCATCCAATTACTACAAAAACAACATGATATCAACACCACAATAATCGACAAATCTACTCAAGGAAATGGATGGGAGGAGAAAAAATCAGGAGTTGGTTGGGCCAGAAAAATCATCATGGATCACATTGTCGCAATCGCGAACGAGAATGATATCATCCTGAGTTTGGATGCCGACACCACTTTTCGAAGTGGTTATTTTCAATCGATAATTGATAATTTTAAGGCTCATCCAAAGGATGTAACAATCTCTGTACCTTATTACCACCCATTAACCGAAAATGAGAACCAAAACCGACATATTTTAAGATATGAGATTTATATGCGCTATTATGCGTTGAATTTGTGGAGGATAAATAACCCCTATAATTTTAGTGCATTAGGTTCGGCCATTGCAGTTCCGGTTTGGGTTTACAAAAGGGTAGGAGGGTTGAGCCCCCATAAGAGTGGTGAAGATTTTTATTTTTTGTTGAAGCTGAGAAAATTCGGGCAGTTGCGATTATGGAATTGCGAAAAAGTGTATCCTTCAGCCCGCTATTCGTCAAGGGTACTCTTTGGCACAGGTCCCGCAATGATTAAAGGAGCATCGGGAGATTGGAGTAGCTACCCGATTTATGATTTTAATTTATTCAATGAAGTTGGGGAAACCTATGTCTCATTTATTAAGTTGTTCAATGAGGATATAAAATTCCCAATGAAAGACTTTTTAGCCGAATTATTTAAAGACGCAAATTGGTTTGAGGCTTTAAAAAAGAATAGTTCAAGCATTGATCAATTTGTCAAAGCTTGCCAACATAAAGTGGATGCCTTAAGGATACTTCAATATTTGAAATTCAAACAAAAGGAGTATGATTCAAAAGATGAAGAAATATTAAATAAATATATATCTGAATTCCATAATACGGAAGATTGGCAGGAGTTGTCAGCAACCCTGGGTACAAACTGGTCATTCGAGCATAGCCCTGTTTCAGTAATTAACGAATTAAGGGATTTTCTTGTAAAAATCGAAGAAAAATATCAAACAAATGGATAAACAAAATAACCTGATCACGATACTTGGCCCAACGGCAACTGGCAAAACAAGATTGGCAGCCGAATTGGCGAGCTTAATTGATGGTGAGATAATCAGTGCCGACTCCCGACAGGTTTATCGGGGGATGGATTTAGGGACAGGAAAGGATTTGCAGGATTATGAAGTCAATGGCAAAATTATTCCTTATCATTTAATTGATATTGTTGATCCGGGTTATGAGTATAATATTTTTGAGTTCCAAAATGATTTTTTAAAGGCTTATCAGGATATTATCAACCGTGATAAAAAAGTAATTCTTTGCGGGGGATCGGGAATGTACCTGGACGCCGTTTTAAAAGGTTATCATTTAATACAGGTCCCCGAAAATGTGAAATTAAGGAATCACTTAGCATTAATGAATGAGGATTTATTAAAAGAAAAATTATTGGGATTTGGGAAGGTGCATAATGAAACCGATTTGACGGATCGGAATCGACTCATCAGGGCCATTGAAATCAGGGAATTTGAAAAAGATCAACCATTGAATCAAGCCTTTCCAGAATTTAATAGTTTGAATTTTGGGATACATTTCGAACGTGAAGAAATTAGAAAGCGCATCACTTTAAGATTAAAAACCCGTTTGGAAAATGGGATGATAGACGAGGTAAAGGGGTTACTTGAAAAGGGATTCACATCCGGACAACTAATGTTTTATGGCTTGGAATATAAGTATGTAACTCAATATGTGAACGGTGAGATTCGTTACAATGATCTATATCAAAAATTAAATACAGCCATTCACCAATTTGCCAAACGACAAATGACCTGGTTCAGAAGAATGGAGAAGCAGGGAGTTCAGATTCATTGGATTCCTGGCGATTTGAGTTCACAAAAAAAATTAAAGATAATTTATGATCTCATTAAAAAAGCCGATCGTCATTTTATTTGACGACCGGCCGCTTGCGATAGATTGATTAAGAAGAATTAACAACCCTCCTTTTCTTAAATATTTTTATGGAATGTTTGGATGATACAAATTTCCATTATTTCTGTATCCTGGATAATTTTTATACCAATCAGGATAAGTTGCTCCTGAACTTTGAGCCCATTCTATAAAGTGAAAGTATGCCCATCCAATTTCAATCTTTTCTCTTGGCCATTCAAATGGTTCTGTAATATTGATGGCCCATGGCAATCCATTAAGGGATCTGTAGTATTTCCCCTGACTAAGGTTTGAATTATCCTCCCAGGTACCAAAAAAGTTTAGATTAGCTAGATCGGTTGGGGGATAATTAATGAGGTGGACTTCTTTACCACGTTCATGATTAACAATGATAAATGGATTCCATGTCTCCATTGAAAAATCATTCATTGTATAATTCAATGTGGATGGAGTCATCGTGATTGTTAAAGTATCATATGGGACAAAAGGAGCCCAGTTTTCTGTATTGACTCCGGTTCCAACACCCGGATGTGTCAATAAATTGAATACATCATCAAAAACAATAATTGTTGGTTTACTTTGCCCTGATTCAGTTCCATTCGAATTCAACGTAATAAATCCTTCCCTGAGATCATAGCCTGAAATGTTCAAGCCTGAGATTAATGAGATATTTGCATTAGGAAGGTTAAACCCAAATCCATTTCTGAGATAAGCACCACTGGCTTTTATAATAAAAGTTCCATTAACTTGTACCACCTTATTGCTGGCATTAGTTATAGTTACAAACTTGTAATCAAGAACGATATCGTTAAAGTCATAATCACCTGTTCCGGGCCATAAATCTTCAAAACCTAAACTACCGTTACCTGATGCAGGAAAATTATTAATAAATGCTTTGCCTGGGTCATTTGGGAAATCATCATCATCATCTGGAACTCCATCACCATCTGTGTCAATAATAGTAGGAGTGTTGAATTCGTAGCAACCCATGTCGACAATCGAATTGAAGATTCTGGCATTTCCATCAAGATCGAATGAAATATTCATCCATGATAAATTATAACCCGCATCAATGCATGCTGATCCTGATTGCAAATGATAATCTTCCGACCCACTCGTAATATTTATGAATGCAGGGATGTTGGTAATGCAATTTGTACTATAGCTGGAACCCAAAGCAGGTGTCGTAGCGCAGTTATAATAGTGATAACCACTGCCATTTACTTCCCAATTCACTCCTCCTGTGTTGTAATAGATGATACAATTTTTTATTAATGATGCATTTCGGGTTCGAATACCGGCACCATGTGGCGCAGCATTTTTGGTAATGGTACAATTGAATACACTTCCAGCGTTCCAGATATTAATACCACCTCCATATTGAACAGAAACATTTTCTGTAATAAGGCAATTTCTAGCTTCACCACCGTTCAGAAATCGAATTCCGCCTCCATATCCAGAGGTACTGTTATTTGATGCCAGATTGTTTCTTATAATACAGTTTTGTACCAGCCCTGAATAATCTATGGCTATACCACCCCCATCGATAGCCTGATTGTTTTGAATGATACAGTTTTGAACCGTGCCACCATTGGAAATGTTAACACCACCACCATACTGATCGGCAGTATTATGTGCATTTTGAATTGTAAAACCATCTAAAATTGCATCCGGATGGTTTATATAGAAACACTTTACAGCATGGTTCCCATCTACAATAGCTGATGCAGAACCATTAATGCTTCTGATAATCACCCCCTTTGTAACAGAAATTCGGTTTGTAAGGAGGTATGTGCCATCATCAACCAAGATTAAATCATTATCATTACTGATATCAATTGCAGCCTGAAAGGTATTTGCCGCAGTTGCCAGTGTGAGATAAGGCGCCGTATGACTCCCTGATGGAGATACATAGCGGGTTGTTCCTGTTGAAGCATTTGCTGCGAATGAGAGCAACAGGATTAATGTGATCGAAATATGTTTTAATGTTTTCATGATCATGTGCTTTTAGCAATAGTGAATTAATTATCAAGATTGCAGATGATATTACTTGAGTTGATACTCACCGTTTTATTATTAATGAGGAGCGTATTAACTGTATTTGGAATATTTAGGGTTATTTTGTATTCCCCTTTATCAGCTAACCTTCCTCTATGGTATCTTATTGACTGATCATCTGAACTAATTGTGATTACTTGTGATTTGGAGGAAGTAATTATAAGTTCAATATTTTTTGATGTATTCCATTCAAAATCATTACTAAAAGTGATTCCTCCTAAATTTTTCTGGGTTTGCTCATCCGCTTGCGAAAGTTCAGAATTGTTTCTTTTGTTGCACGAACCAATAAAGATCATCGATACAATGATGATACCTATTGTGATGATTTTTGATTTGATGGTTTTCATAGCAATTATGTTTAAATACGATGCATATAACCTTATACGATATATTCTTTTATGAATACAATTCGCAAAAATGTTAGTTCAAATTCCAGACCAATGGGTTAAAATGGTTTGAAAACCGGAATTGGCGCAACTATGAATAATTAAGGATAGACCTGGCGAAATCCCAATTTGGGAATATAGTTCTTTTTTTGGTAATAAGATTAGTCGTTGGCTTTGTGATTTAAGAGCGGAACAAAACGGAACAAACCATGCTCGGTTTCAGTAAATTTATTTTCAGCAACTTTAAAAATGCGCTTCATTATTTGAGAGCTTCCTTTACCAAGAGGAATAATCATGCTCCCACCGATTTTTAATTGTCCAAGTAATTTGTCGGGTACAATAGGAGCTCCGGCTGTGATAATAATTTTGTCAAACGGGGCGAAAGTTGGCAGACCCAAATTACCATCACCATAAAAAAGTTTTGGATTGTAACCAAGATTAGGCAAGAGTTCCTTTGTACGGGTATAAAGTTTTTTCTGACGTTCAATTGAATAAACTTTAGCTCCAAGTTCTATTAATACACAAGCCTGATATCCGGATCCGGTGCCAATTTCCAGTATTTTATCCCCTTCCCTGACTTCTAATAATTCAGTTTGAAATGCCACGGTGTAAGGTTGAGAGATAGTCTGGCCAGAACCAATAGGAAAAGGCTTGTCTTCATAAGCAAATTCCAGAAAAGAGGAGTCCATAAATAAATGTCTGGGTATTTTGTCGATAGCCATAAGTATTGATTCATCTTTAATGCCTTTTTGTCGAATTTCATCAACAAGTTGCTTTCTTAATCCTTTGTGTCTGTATGTATCCATTATGAATATAAATCAATGCCGATTTTATTTTGGGAATCTCTCTATTTAATAACTGTGTTTAAAACTTCATGCGAAAATACTAATTCGTTCAGGACAAAAAAAATTACATTTGCAAAAACTATATTATCTATGATTAAAATTGGAGTATTAGGCGTTGGACATCTTGGAAAAATTCATGTTAATTGTATAAAACAGATTAAAGAATTTGAATTAATCGGCTTTTATGATCCAAATGATGAGAATGCCAAGAAGGTAAGTGAAGATTATAAGCTGCCACGTTTCGAAGATATCGAGACTTTAATAAGAGCAGTTGATGTAGTTGATATTGTAACTCCAACTTTATCACATTTTGATTGTGCGTCAAAAGCATTAAAATTATTTAAGCACGTATTTATTGAAAAACCAATTGTTACAACTCCTGAAGAAGCCCGTAAACTTATTGAACTAGCTGAGGAAGCAAATGTTAAGGTTCAGGTAGGGCATGTGGAACGATTTAATCCTGCATTTATCGCAGCGCGACCTTTTATTGATAAACCTATGTTCATTGAGTCGCATCGTTTGGCGATGTTTAATCCTCGTGGTACTGATGTTCCGGTAATTCTTGACTTAATGATTCATGACATTGATATTATATTAAGTATTGTTAATTCACCAATTAAAAGAGTGAATGCCAGTGGAATAAAGGTCGTGAGCGATACACCTGATATTGCAAATGCCAGAATTGAATTTGATAATGGCTGCATCGCCAACTTAACTGCCAGCCGTATCTCATTGAAAAACATGCGGAAATCAAGGTTTTTCCAAAAAGATGCCTATATTTCTGTTGATTTTTTAAAAAAGGTTACAGAAGTAGTTACCATGAAAGATGTAAATCCGGATGAGGCCGGGCCATTCGATTTAATTTTAAACTTGGGTGAAAACAAAGGTTCGAAGCAGATTCTCATTAGTAAACCTGAAGTGGCCGAAATTAATGCCATAAAATCAGAACTTGAAAGCTTTTATTATTCAATAAAAGAGAATACAACTCCCCCTGTAACGATTAATGACGGATATTACGCATTGGATGTTGCCTATCAGATCATTGATAAAGTGAACCATGCAGCCGGAAATTTATAGATTGCATTTGATTTTTGAGCCAATCTTTTAATGTCAGGATTGTTAACAAGACTAGGATCTGAATACTTTACGATCATCAAATCATTGCTAACCATCATTTTGGCTGGTAATAATGAGCAAAACTCATGAACAAAAAATGGCAAACAGTAAAATATGTAATCTCAGATATGGTCTCTGTTATTCTATGCTGGCATTTTTTTTATTCATATTTTATTGTAGACAATACGCAGAGTGAGTTTTCATCATTCTTTTCATTAATCCAAGATTCCAACTATCTATTTGGACTAATTGGGTTTCAATTGGTATGGTTGTTTCTCTATACCATGATCGGCAATTACAGAAGAATTTACCGTAAATCGAGATTAAGCGAATTGGGGCAGAGTTTAATCGTATCGTTTATTGTGACATTCGCCTTGTTTTTCTATTTAGAGAATGTACCATCAGGGGTTAAATACCAGCCAACATTAATTTTGTTTTTAATATTCTGGATGCTGTTTCTTGCTGTTAATTTTTTGCCCCGAATTTTTATTACCTCAATTACTGCATATAAAATCCATAAACGGATGATCGGGTTTAAAACCATCATAGTCGGTAATAATGGAAATGCGATTCAAATATATCAGGCACTTGAGAATCAGGAAAAATCAACCGGGAATATCATCGTGGGCTTTGTAAGCGCAAAACAGGAAATGGTATGTAAAATTGAAGAATACATCCCCCATCTGGGTAATTATAAAGATTTAAATGAGATTATAAAAAAATACCATATTGAAGAAATTATTATCGCAATCGAAAGAAGTGAGCAGGAAATGGTTGATCATATTATCTCCATCATTGAGGATGCTGATATCATCATTAAAATTATTCCCATCATGCAGGATTTTTTGATTGGTGCGGTCAGGGTTTCTTCCATTTTTAATGCACCTTTAATTCAAATTTCTCCAATATTGATGCCTGCCTGGCAACAATCAATCAAAAGAATATTCGACATCGTAGTCTCAATTTTAGCGATAGTTTTGTTAATTCCTGTTTATGTATTTACTGCCATAGGTGTAAAGATATCTTCCAAAGGTCCAATTATATATTCTCAGGAACGAATTGGGTATAAGGGTCGTCCATTTATGATGCGTAAATTTAGGTCCATGTATCATGATGCTGAAAAAGACGGGCCGCAACTCTCAAGTAAGATGGATAGCCGGATAACCAAATTCGGACGTTTTATACGAAAAGTCCGGATTGATGAAATCCCTCAGTTTTTCTCTGTAATTAAAGGAGATATGTCGATTGTTGGACCTCGTCCAGAAAGGCAATTTTATATTGATAAAATTATGGAGCGTTCACCACACTATCGTTTATTAATGAAAGTGCGACCGGGCATTACCTCATGGGGGCAGGTTGAGTTTGGGTACGCCTCCACGGTTGATGAAATGATTGAAAGATTGAAATATGATATTTTGTATATTGAAAATATGTCGTTAGCCGTCGACTTTCGGATATTAATTTATACAATATTGATTGTATTTCAGGGCAGAGGTAAATGAGAAGTGTTAAATGCTGCCATTTTCTATCATCATTACGATAAGTTCAATGATGCTATCCTCGCCTTTTGGGTCGTATTTTTCTTTCAGATTATATCCAAATATCCGAGCAAATGCTTGATAAAAGAAAGCCGTAAAACCACCCCTGAGTTCTTTAACCAAATCAAAAGAACAATTTCCTGTTTCCCGATCAATAAGTTTTATCAGAATCTTTCCTTGCGAAAAAGTCAACTTTTTTAAATCCTCACCAAATTCATCCTTTAATTCCTGTTCGGCACGCTTTAGGATTTTTTTTTGTTCTTTTTCATCAGGAGTTTGTAAAAGGATATCGTTATATTCTTTCAGTTTTAAACCTGCAATTTTAGCATAAGGATAAACTTTTTTAATATTTCTTATTAATCGGGTCATTTGCCGAAATTCATTTTTTTCAACAATTCGATATGCGGATACGTTAACTTCATTTAACTGAACCACAGGAATGGTATCACCATTAACTATTTTCGCATAAGAAACTACTTTTTTATCTTGAGCCATTAATTGGCTTAAGTAAAATAGAACAAAAAATAGAATTAAGATTTGTTTTCTCATGAATAGATCAAATCAATTTTTGTGCCAACGGAAGATCTCTTTCAGTTATTAATTGAGAAATGAAAATACGAATGAGTTAAATTGAGAAAAATATCGGGGCTAAGCCACTTTTAATTTAGACAGATTAGCCTTTACGAATTGTTGTTTTGCATATGCAAGACTAACATTCAAACTTTTCACTGATTTCTTTGAAGGTAGTTCAAACATGGCATCTGTCAAGATGGCTTCTACGATCGAGCGTAAACCCCTTGCACCCAGTTTAAATTCAATTGACTTATCAACAATAAAATCAAGAACTTCATCATCAAAAGAAAGTTTGATGTTATCCATTTCAAATAGTTTAACAAATTGTTTTACCAATGCATTTTTTGGCTCGGTTAAAATTAGTCTAAGTGTAGCTCTTTCGAGCGGGTTTAAATGTGAAAGTACCGGTAACCTTCCAACTATTTCCGGAATAAGTCCAAATTTTTTAATATCGGAAGGTGAAATATACTGGAGTATCCGCTCTTTATCAATAATGTCTTTTTCTTTATCGGAACTATAGCCAATCATATTGGTATTTAAACGGGATCCGATAATTTTGTCGATTCCATGAAATGCGCCACCGGCAATGAATAAAATATTTGTAGTGTCAATTTTAATCATTTTTTGCTCAGGATGTTTTCTTCCACCTTGTGGTGGAACATTCACTTCCGAACCTTCAAGCAGTTTCAATAAAGCTTGTTGAACTCCTTCTCCCGAAACATCTCTGGTAATAGACGGATTGTCGCTTTTCCGGGCTATTTTGTCAATCTCATCAATAAAAACGATGCCTTTTTCGGCAGCAGAAACGTTGTAGTCGGCTACTTGAAGTAAACGAGTGAGTACATTTTCCACATCCTCTCCAACGTATCCGGCTTCAGTTAATACGGTTGCGTCAGCTATACAAAATGGAACATCCAGGAATTTGGCAATAGTTCTGGCCAAAAGCGTTTTTCCTGTTCCGGTATCACCAACAATCAGGATATTTGATTTTTCAATCTCAACTTCATCAATTTCGTCAACGGGTTGAGTGATCCTTTTATAATGATTGTAAACAGCTACCGAAAGGACTTTCTTAGCTTCGTCCTGTCCGATAACATACTTATCTAAATGAGCTTTAATTGCACTGGGTTTGCTAAGTTTAATCTCCGATAATTGATCATATTCTTTAGTAGAAAACTCCTCCCTAACGATCATCTGTGCTTGTTCAACACAATGATTGCAGATATGCGCATTCATACCCGCGATCAGAATTCCGCTTTCTTCTTTAAGTCTTCCGCAAAACGAACATCTATCAGGCGAATGTTTAGCCATAATTAAATTTTCTTAGTTTTTGTTCTTAATCAGTACTTCGTCAATCATCCCATAATCCTTGGCCTCATCTGCAGTCATCCAATAATCACGGTCCGAATCTTTCCAAATTTTGGCATATTTCTGACCGCTATGTTTAGCAATGATGTCGTACAATTCTTTTTTTAGCTTTTGAATTTCCCTCGCGGTGATTTCAATATCCGAAGCTTGTCCTTCGGCACCACCCATTGGTTGGTGAATTAAAATACGGGAGTGTTTTAAGGCTGTTCGTTTGCCTTTTTCTCCGGCACATAATAAAACAGCTCCCATCGATGCTGCCATTCCGGTACATATCGTTGCTACATTTGACGAAATATATTGCATGGTGTCGTAGATGCCTAATCCGGCATAAACTGATCCCCCGGGTGTGTTAAGGTAAATCTGGATGTCTTTTTTTGCATCAACAGATTCCAGAAATAGCAACTGGGCCTGAATGATATTGGCGACATAATCGTTAATTGGAACTCCCAGAAAAATGATCCTGTCCATCATCAACCTTGAAAAAACGTCCATGGTGGCAATGTTCATTTGGCGTTCTTCAATGATGGTAGGAGATATATAATTACCATAAACTGATGTATACCTTTCTAATGTAAGGCTGCTTATTCCACGTTCTTTGAGCGCGTATTTTTTAAATTCGTTGGAATCCATAATCAATTTCTTATTTAATTTGTGTTGCTAATTTAACAAATTCTTCGTAATTGACTTCTTTCTTTACCTGCTTAATATTCGATTTAAAGAAATCCAGGAGTTTTTTATCATAAAGCTGGTCGTAAATTTTCCTGACCTCCTCTTTGTTTTCCATGATTGAATTAACGATGGTATTCATGCGTTCATCATTTTCTTCAGAACCTGGCATCGTCATATTCATGAAATAGCCTTTGATATGATTTCTCACCTCTTCTTCTTTAACCTCTATACTATGACCTTTAACAATTTTACTCTCAATCAACTGCCATTTTAATGATTTAATATAGCTGTCGTATTGAAGTTCTAATTGTTCCGGAGTAACTTTGTCCTGATTGTTTTCGAGTAACCATCTTTTAAGAAACTCATCAGGCACTGAAATGTCTGCTTTTTCAATCAACATTTCAACCGCATTATTCATAAACTGACGATCGCTTTCTGACTGGAATGAGGCTTCCGCATCTTTTTTGATTCTTTCTTTCAACTGCTTTTCGTCCTCAATTTTATCCTGAGGATAAACTAATTTGAAAAAATCTTCATTCAGTTCAGCAAGTTCTGTTCTATCAATTTCACTAATGGTTAATTGAATGTCGTTTTTAAAATCTGCTGCTTCAACGGTGTTAAGTCCAAGTAAGGCGGCCACTTCAATGTCGCTTTTCAGGGCTTTTGCAGGATTAAATGTAATTTGATCGCCTTTTTTGGCACCAATAAATTTGGTCAACGCAGTTTTTAATTTAATATTTTCCAGTTTGAGTTGAGATGAGCCTTTTAGCCCTCCTTCTATCACCATTCCTTTTGCATCAACTTCAACAAAGTCACCAAATAATTTATCTGATTCTTCCGCGGTTTCAGGTTTGCTTGTTTTCCCGTTTCGGCCTCTTAAGTCTGAAAGATATTTGTTTACAATGTCTTCGTCGGCCTTAATATTATAATAATTCACTTTGAATTTATCATCAAGACTGATTTCAAACTGAGGAGTTAAGCCGATATCAAAGAAGAACTCAAATTTTTCTTGTGTGTCAAAATCCAATTCAGTGGTTTTTTCCGTATTCGGCAATGGATAACCCAAGATGTCAATTTTATTATCAATGATGTACTGGTTGAGCGAATCAGAAATAAGTTTATTAACCTCTTCTGCTAAAACAGATTTACCATACAATTTATTAATCATACCAAAAGGAACCTTTCCAGGACGAAATCCGGGGACATTTGCTTTTCTCTGATAATCCTTTAATAAGGTTTTAACTTTTTCCTGATAATCTTCTTTTAATAGTTCAATCTTAATGATTGCTGTCAGATCGCTTGTGTTTTCCTGAGTAATGTTCATTGAAAAATTGTTTTTGAAATTGGAGGTGCAAAGATAAATATAAAAATGATGCTGATTGACTTTCAGTTATTAAAAAAACCTTAGTGCCTTTTGGAACTAAGGTTTTTGATTTGTGCGGATGAAGGGACTCGAACCCCCACGCCTCTCGGCACTAGATCCTAAGTCTAGCGCGGCTACCAATTACGCCACATCCGCATAGGTGGTCATTTTTTTGGTCTGCAAATGTAATATTTTTTTATTGAAAAAAAACAAATTTATTCGTGAAACTAAATTTTTATAAGTGCTTGCGCAATAAAAATTCTCAGTTGAACGAATCCTGATAGCGCACCTGTCCCGTACCGAAGGTCGGGAGCGTATCGGGATGAATAAGACTAACCTGCCGGCCGAAGGCGAGCTTGTGGCGAAAAAATTAAATACTATTCCAATTGATATCTCATTGCTTTGCTGCGGGGAGTTTCATTTTTGAATAAATTAATGATTGATTTCAGGTCGGAATTATGGGTTGGAAATTAGGCTTTAATCAAACAATTCCTCGTAGCTTGCCGCGAAGTTTCCTAATACTCTCCCCTGAAAATCAGGGGACCTGCCTTGCCGCAGGCAGGGATGTCAGTCGAATGACTGACAGAGGGGTGAAATAATGAAAATTCGGTTTTCAGTTTTTTGCTGAAATAAAGTTGGCGAGATACCCCTTGGCTTGCCACGGGGATAGTCAACTTTAAGAATTTTCATTATTCATTTTTGCTTTTAATTCGGACATCCAATGCTTCACGCAAACTATTTCCTAGTAACATAAAAGCTAAAACCATTAGCATAATGGCAATACCCGGCAAAATGGCAAGGTAGGCAGAATCCAGGATGATATATGCATAATTCTCCTTAATCATTGTTCCCCATGAAGGCATTGGTGGTTGTACGCCAATTCCCAGAAAACTTAATCCGGCTTCTATTAAAATTGCGGAAGCAAAATTGGCTGCTGAAATAACAATGATTGGGCTCATGATATTAGGCAGGATGTGATTGAAGATGATCCGGAAATTAGTAAATCCAAGAGCCCTTCCGGCTTCTACAAATTCTTTCTCTCTGATGGTTAGTATTTGACCACGAACAATACGGGCAACTTCAACCCACATGGTTAGTCCAACTGCGATAAAGACTTGCCAGAATCCTCTGCCCAACGCAAATGTAATGGCTATTACTAATAGTAAAGTTGGGATAGACCACACAACATTAATAAGCCAAACAATGAGGTGATCGACCCATGAACGGAAAAACCCGGCCAATGAGCCTAGTAAAATCCCAATAATGAGTGCGATAGAAACAGAAATGAACCCTACAGATAAACTAACTCTTGCGCCTATCATTAATCGACTCAAATAATCTCTACCGTAACGATCTGATCCTAAAATAAATATTTTTCTTTTCAATTTTTCGTTTATAATCAAATTTTGCAATTCTGCAATGGTCCTGTTTTTGAGAACTGAATCTACAGTTAAATATGAAACAGTTTGTTTCGATTCATTATAAGAGTAAGAATCCGGTAAAATTGCATCATAAACGTTGGCTAATAAATAGGAATGTTTTTGTAAGTCACCTATCGAGTCTTGGGTGTATTCATCAGTAATAATTTGATCAGCTTCAAATCGATAATTTGAATATGAAAGGGCATCATAATTTCGTAATTGACCAAAAAGCATTCGGTTGATGAAGTTTTTTCTTTTATATGTTTTGTTTTGGGCGAGTTGTAAAATATTAACATCGGTTCCTGGTTTCAGTGCAGCTAATTCCAATGCTTGTGCATTTGCTAAAGGGGTTGGGTCGGGTGTGATGAGATAGCCAAGGATGCTTATGAACACGATGAGCAGGATAAATATCATCGAACCTATCCCAATTTTATTTTGTAATAGTTTCTTCCATGCTAATTTAGACAGGGAGGTTCCTGATATGTATTCTCTTTTTCGAAATAGCATTCTTTGAATAAATCGATGAATACAAATGTAGTTAAAAGGGCGGTTTAGGGTGATTTATTGATAAAAAAATTGAATTAATTATTTTAATAAATGAAAATTATTATTGTATATTTGCACTCCTAAAAATGGTGATTGTAGCTCAGCTGGTTAGAGCACTGGATTGTGGTTCCGGGGGTCGTGGGTTCGAGTCCCATCATTCACCCAAGATTAAGAGAGTTCAATTTTGAGCTCTCTTTTTTATTTATCAGAAATGGTTTTTTTAATGGGACGAGAAGCCTGTCCGCCGGAGCTGCCGAAGGCAGAGAAGGAGGAAGTCCCATCATTCACCCAGGCTTAAGAGGGTTCAATTTTGAGCCCTCTTTTTTATTAGTGAAATCTGTGAGTTGAACAAATCCCGATAGTGAAGCGTATCGGGATAAATGAGTTTAGCCTGCTTGCGCAGCCAGATACTCCGATACTGGCTCGATAAAAAATAAATTCCGAATTTGATAACTTATTAGCTTGCTGCGAGGTTGTTAATTTCCTATAATTTAGGGTTATTGAATCTCTCCTTAAAAACGGTATTTGAATTTATTAGAGGATGTTTGATGATTCAACAAAATTTTGTTTTTTAAAAATTTGAAAATTATTTTTTCTTTTAAGGGTTACCTTTTGTGGTTTTATGGAATTAACTACACAACTTAAAGATAAAATATCATGGCTTTCAATTACTATTTAGACAACGTAGGGTTCATCTCAAGAAATAGCATCAAGGAAATTATAAATAATCCGGAATATGGTTTTACAGGCTTTATGAGGAGAAACAGCGGAGAACCCGGAGCTTTCTGCTTTATTTCCTATCAACGAAAAACACTTAAACTTGATGTAATAACTCAATAGACCTAGCTTACTCATTAAAAAGAAACCCGCCATTCAGCGGGTTTTTCTATTTAATCTTGCTTTCAAATTTAGATTTAAAAACGTCCCATTTTTCCGATAAAAATTTATCTTCTGCAAAAAAGTGAACGATTGGATCAAAGTCCTTAGCCTCCATATAGCCAGGAACAATGGTGATTAATTCCGATTTTTTATTCATAAAAACATAGGATGGGTATGACATCTGTCCGTTCAGCAATGCTTGAGCAAGCTGATGCGTTGGTCGGCCCCCTATGCCTTCATTGATAAATTTGGTGCCTTTAAACTCCACAGGTTCTTTTCCTTCAGCATTAAATTTAACGGCATAAAAATGTTCGTTCATGTATTCGGCAATAACCGGATGAGAAAAAGTATTGGCATCCATTTTCTTGCACCATCCGCACCAATCAGTGTATACGTCGATAAATATTTTCTTTGGATTTTCGGCTTGAAGTTTTATTGCTTCTTCGAATGAATACCATTTAATTTTTTTGTTGTCCTGATTTTGTGCGTATATATTTACTGCAAAAAACAAGATGATTGTGAATGTGATCAGTTTTTTCATTGTAGCTGTTTTAGTTATGATTCGCGCGATCTGTCCATCTCCCGCTTCGAATCTTTTTGTTTTAAAGTTTCTCTTTTATCGTAAGTGTGTTTTCCTTTAGCCAGTGCAATTTCAAGCTTTGCCAAACCTCTGTCGTTTATAAATAATGAAACGGGAATAATGGTAAATCCTTTTTCTTTCACTTTGGTGGAAAGCTTTTTTAACTCGCGTTTATTCATTAATAATTTACGATCTCGTTTTGGTTCATGATTGTTGTAGGTTCCGAAAGAATATTCCGCAATGTGCATGTTTCGTGCAAAGAGTTCCAAACCGGTAAAGGTACAATAGGCATCTGCAAGATTTGCTTTTCCTTCCCTGATCGATTTTATTTCGGTTCCTGTTAATTGGATTCCAGCGACAATTCGTTCAACCAGAAAGTACTCGAAACTAGCTCGCCTGTTTTTGATCTTTATTGTAGTGTTCGTTGCCATAAACTTGGAGCAAAGATAGTATTTCTCGGTTTTGTAATATGCTAAAAAGGTGTTAAAAAAACCGAAGCCATTTTCATGGAATCGGTTTTTTATAAAGCTTAGTGTATTGCTAATAATTCGATTTACTTAATATCACCTAATATTAAGGGCATCCCATTTTTACTGTTTCCGATAACAACAATTTTTGTATTGGGTGATTCTGATAATTTGATGGTTGCTTCAATTCCTTTGTCCATTAAAATTTTATCGGTAATACTGGCACTAAGAATTTTATTTGCAACTGCTTTCCCATCGGCTTCTATCCTTTGTCTTTCAGCTTCTTTCTGAGCAATCTGTAATTTAAACTCATACTCTAATGATTCCTGCTCCTGTTTTAATTTTCCTTCAATGGCACTTTTAATTGTGGGTGGCAAAATGATTGAACGGATTAAAATCTGATTTAACTGAACATGTTTATCATCTAATAGTTTTTTTGTTTCAATATAAATTTCATCCTGAATTGCATCACGTTTTGTCGAATAAATTTGTTCAGGCGTGTATCGGCCGATAACACTTCGAGCTGAAGATCGTAAAGAAGGGATTACCACCCTGTTTAAATAATCGGTTCCAATGTTTCCATGTAATAATCCAAGTTCGTGTTGTAGTGGTTGATACCATGCCGAAACATCTACCCTGATTTCTAATCCGTTAGAAGATAGTACATTTAATTCTTCTGCAACTTCTTGTTGACGGGTTTCGTAAACTATCATTTTGTTCCATGGGGCGATGAGATGAAAACCTTCTCCATAAGTGTTTTCAGTATCAATTCCTCCACCAAAGGTACGGAAGAGAACTCCACCGTGACCTGCATCGATGTTTACGGTCATCTTACTTCCGAATACCAGTAACAGGATAACTGCAACCACGATAATCCCGATGGGGATTACTTTTTTTAAATTAATTTCTTCTTGTTGTGCCATAATATTTTAGTTTATTGGTTAATATCTGATTTAAGGGTGAGCATGCACAAATTTACTAAATATTAATGAGTGTATTACATTTAATCGAACCCTGCCTTTAAAACTTCAGTGATAAGCCAGCCATAAAGTTAATTCCGGCCTGAGGGAAATATCCATCCATTGCATATTCTGCATCATCATAAAAATATCGATAAACCCAGGCATTGCTCTCGTATTTCTCATTAAAGATATTATTGACCATCAGGCGAGCGGTGATCCCTTTTATGAATTTTGGGTTAAATTCATATTCAAAATGAAGATTATTGATAAAATATGGATCCAGGCTTCTTTCTATATTAGCCGTATTATCAATGTATTGCCGGCTAACATACTTTGAAATAAAACGAACTTGAAAAGCATCACTGACTTTCAAACTAATTGTTGATCCTGCAATAACAGAAGGAGAAAAAGACAAACTAGTATTTCCGAGATTTTCTGACACTTGCGAATAAGGAGGACTCCAATTATCGACATATGATGTGAAATCTTTTATTTTATTTTCACTTAAAGTAGCATTGAACTCCCAATCTAGTTTTGAGTTGATTTGCACTCCTCCGCTAATTTCAATGCCTGCACGGTAGCTTTTGCCAACATTGGTTAAAATAGCGGCACCAACATCATTGATCTCTCCGGTTAGTACCAGTTGATCCTTGTAATTCATGAAATAAAAACTTGCATTCAATGATGCTTTCGGCGTTTTATAAGCATAGCCCAATTCCCAATCGAGTAATCGTTCAATCCTGGGCTGATGGTTGACATCTGCATCGCGGTAATCACTGCGGCTAGGCTCCCGGTTTGAAATGGCGAATGAAGTATAAAGACTATGCTGTTTGTCAATTTCATAAAACAAGCCTGCTTTTGGGTTGAAGAAATTAAATTGATTTGATTGAGAGATATCCCGCAGGTCGTCATGAATACCTTTAATGTCATAGTTAATATTCCTGAACTGAATATCCCCATAAATATTTAGCTTCTCACCTACATGTAAAGTGGCTTTCGCGAATATATTGAAATCTGTTTTATCTCCGGTATTTGAATACCAACGATGCCTATAATCGGCATTGCTTGCGAACTGAGCCCAAATGATTTCTCCAAAATGATCCCCTTTATATTTGTTCCATGCTCCACCAAGAATGGCATTCAGATTGTTTTTACTGTAATTCAAGGAGTAAGTCAAACCATAAAAATTATTGTCCAGCCATTTTTGTTGAATCAAATCTGTTTCGTCAATTGTTGTTCCATTTATGATAACTGGCTCAAGTTGGTAATCGCTAAAATCACGGCCCTCTTTAAATTGTTCATAGTATCCTTCACCATGAGTAAAATGGAAAGCCGTATTTAATAATATATTTGAATTGATTTTTTGTGAGTAAAGTAACTGATAATGATCCTGCTGATAATTATCCGTTTCATTTTCGTAAGTGTAAGAATTATAAGTTCGGTCGGTTTCAAGTTTTTCTTTCGGTACCCCGTTCCATGCTTGATAGGTTCTTTCTGCACCCGAAAACAGATTGATTTTAACGATGCTTGATTTTCCATAAAAAGCGCCTGAAATAAAATAGGATTTCAAATCAGAAAAAGCGCGGTCAATATAGCCATCGGAAGTGATTTTTGAAACACGGCTATCGAAGGTAAACTTTCCGTTAATGAGGCCTGTGCCAAAGTTCAGGTTGTTTTTAAAGGTGTTGAATGAACCGCCACTACTGTTGATTTCAGCGTAAGCTTCATCTTTCATATTTAATGTTTCGATGTTGATGCTTGCGCCAAATGCCGCTGTTCCGTTTGTTGAGGTACCAACTCCACGTTGAACCTGAATGCTTTCAACAGAACTCGAAAAGTCGGGCATATTAACCCAGAATACGCCATGTGATTCAGGATCGTTAAGCGGGATTCCATTCAGTGTAACATTGATACGGGTAATGTCTGTTCCCCGAATCCGGATTCCGGTATACCCAACTCCGGCACCGGCATCGGAACTAATTACGGTCGAAGGAATGGATTGTAGCATATAAGGGATATCCTGCCCCAGGTTTTTTTCTTCAATGTCTTTTTTATCAACATTTGAATAGGTGGTTGGACTTTGATCCGCAACCCGGGTTGCCAAAATAATTACTTCATCCTGAAGAACAGGATTAATATCCAGTTCAAAATCACGCCTATGATTTTTTGTCATTATTAGTGTTTCTTTGAAAGTCTTAAAGCCGATGAATGAAACAGAAATTTGATAAGTTCCTGACGAGAGGTTTTTAATAGAAAACTCACCATTTGCATCCGTGACGGTTTTAAAATGCCCGTTTAAAGTAAGATGTGCTCCGATGAGTAATTCCTGATTGTTTTTATTTTTGATTTTTCCACTCAACGTAAATTGTGCAAATGTAAAAGCCGGAATAAGAACCAGCAATAGTAAAATTTTGAATTTGTTTTTCATTTTATTGGTTTTTTGATGTTCATAAAAAACCAACAGAGGATATTTAATTCGTTCAATTTTTCCCTACGCCAGCATTATCTGGATCAGGTTATACGAGTATGATCTCAGCCCTTTTTCGGGGCACCCCTATTGGAATAACTAATGCAAAGATATTAAATTAAATACAATCAAGTATTTAAACTTATTATTTCAATAATTTTTATTTGGGCGCCTTTCGGGCTATCCGCTATATCTTTTATGCCAACTGGCATAAAAGGATGCCGCTCATATCCCGGGCGCGCTTTGCTAAAAAAACCGTGTTTATAAAACGAGGATATAAACCTTGACTTCAGCCTCAACCTTTTATAAGACCACGATTTGTAATTTTTTACCTATTCAAAATAAATATTCCATACTTTTGTGTGTATGAACATTATAATCATTAACGGTCCCAATCTTAACTTACTGGGTAAGCGCGAAACTGCCATTTACGGACAAGGGAATTTTGAAGATTATTTCAAACTTCTAAAAGTCAAATACCCAAATATTCAGCTTGAGTATTACCAATCTAATGTTGAAGGTGAAATTGTAAATAAATTGCACGAGGTGGGTTTTACGTATGATGGAATTGTTTTAAATGCAGCTGCATACACACATACTTCCATCGCCATTGCCGATGCAGTAAAAGCAATAAGCACTCATGTTGTTGAAGTGCATATCTCCAATGTTTTTTCGCGCGAAGATTTTCGGCATGTTTCGATGATGGGCCCGGCAGTTAAAGGTTCAATAAGCGGGTTTGGTTTGGATTCTTATCGCTTGGCTATCGAAAGTTTTCTGAAATCTTAGCTCGTGGAATTTCCGCTAAATATCTTTAGGCCAACAATTCCGGTAACAATAAATAGGATAAATATAATTTTTATCAAATCTTTCGATTCATCAAATAAAATCATACCGAGTATAACGGTACCAATTGCTCCAATGCCTGTCCATACTGCATAAGCTATTCCTATGGGCAAGCTTTTTAGTGCCTGGGCCAGAAAGTAAATACTGATGGCCATGCCTACAGTAGTGATTATCGATGGCCACAATTTCGAAAAACCATTTGAATATTTTAAGGCAATCGCCCAAACGACTTCAAAAATACCGGCTAAAAATAAATAGATCCAGGCCATTATTTCGAAAATTTATTTGCATGAAGCTGTGGAAAATACTTCTTTCGCCATAAAAAATGATCGAATGCAATATTGGAATTGTACATGCAACTCACCTTAATTTGATTAATTTGTCGGCGTTTCTGTTTCAGCTTATCGAAATTCTTATAAAAACTAAAATGAGCCCTGGCAACAGCCCAGGCATCAGCAATTCCACCTTGAACTAAAAATTTAAATGCGGCGACAGCATCTAAAAATAATCGGGCAAGGATGGTTTTTAGGATACGTTGCTTCGGTAAATTCTTGTACATCAGGAAAAAATTATTCCTGAAATTGAAATAAGTTTTACGAGAAGATGTTTTTGGTAATGTACCACCTCCAACGTGAAAAACAATAGAATTTGGGCAATACATTATTTTATATCCTTCATTTTTAAATCGCCAGCAAAGATCAATTTCTTCCATGTGCGCAAAAAAATCGTCATCTAATCCGCCTAATTTGTGATACAAATCCGCCCGAACAAAAAAAGCCGCCCCTGAGGCCCAGAAAATTTCAATGGCATCAT
>PHDM01000179.1 GCA_002840985.1 Bacteroidetes bacterium HGW-Bacteroidetes-17 | reverse complement strand
CTCGAACACTCAGGGAGTAGCAGATCGTTCACCCATCTGGTCGCCAAAAGGTGATCAGGTTGCATGGTTTTCAGACAATAGCGGAGAATATAAACTCATGCTTGCCGATCAATACGGTCAAAATATTAAACAATTCGCGTTACCTAACCCTACTTTTTATTTTGTACCCGACTGGTCTCCGGATGGAAAATATATCGCTTATACCGATACCGATTATAACATCTGGATTATTGACCTCAATAATGGAGTCGTAAAAAAAGCCGACACAGACCGATTCGCACATCCTAATCGCGACATGAACCCTGTTTGGTCACCCGATAGCAAATGGATCACTTATGCCAGACAACTGGATAATAGTTTTAAAGCTGCTTTTGTTTACAATATTGAAACCGGCGAACGCATTCAACTTACTGATGGAATGGCCGACGTAAAGACTCCTGTTTGGGATAAAAGCGGCAAATACCTCTATTTTCTTTCGAGCACCAATTATGGATTAAAGACCGGATGGTTGGACATGAGTTCATACGATCCAAGTGCTACCTATAGTTTATATTGTTTGATTTTGGAAGAAGGTGTCCCATCCCCTACTTTAGCTAGGAGCGACGATGAAGAAGCAGCAAAAGCAAAAGAAGAACCAAAGGAAACTGATGCAAAAAAAGGCAAAGAAACGAAGAAACCTGAAGCAACAAAAGAAGAGAAGAAAGTTGCTGCTATAAAAATCACTAAAACAAACATTGCAGAGAGAATTATCGCATTAAATATGCCGGACCGAAATTATCTTTCTCTTGTTTCAGGACCTGAAAATACCGTTTTTGTATTAGAAGCTATAGAAAACCAACGTGGATTAACTATGCTGAAGTTTGACCTGAAAGAAAACGAATCGAAAGAATTCCTTACCGGTGTTACTGATGCCGTAAGTTCTTCTGATGGAAATAATTTACTATTTAAATCAGGTCAATCGTGGAACATTGTAAGTACGAAGAGTACACCTAAAAAGGGCGATGGAGCTTTGAAACTTGATCTTAAAATCAAGATTGATCCGCAAGCAGAATATCATCAGATATTTAAAGAAGGATGGCGTTATATGCGTGATTTTCTTTATGTTAACAATGTTCATGGAGCACCTTGGAATGACATTTATGAATGGTATTCACCCTGGATTAATCACGTTCGGCATCGTACCGACTTAAATTATGTTGTAGATATTTTGAGTGGAGAAGTTTCTATAGGTCACTCTTATGTTTCTGGCGGTGACATGCCCGAAATAAATATGGTTCCTGTTGGACTGCTTGGTTGTGACTTTATTGAAGAAAATGGTTTTTATAAAATCGCCAAAATTTACACCAGTGAAAGTTGGAACCCGGGTTTAAAAGCACCTCTTGCTATCCCCGGTATCAAGGTAAAAGAAGGCGATTATTTGCTTGCAGTTAATGGCCATGAGCTAAAAGCACCTACAAATCCTTACAGCTTATTTGAGCAAACAGCAGAAATGCAGGTAACTATCAGTGTTAATTCGACCACCGATCTATCAACTGCTAAAAAAGTGGTAGTTGAGCCCGTACGAAGCGAAGCACAGCTTCGAAACATCGAATGGGTTGAAAACAATCGAAGAACTGTTGATAAATTATCAGGTGGTAAATTGGCTTATGTTTATGTTCCTAATACCAGCGGACCGGGCTTCACCTCTTTCAATCGTTACTATTTTGCACAGCAGGACAAAAAAGGTGCAATCATCGATGAAAGAAACAATGGTGGAGGATCGGCAGCCGATTATTTTATGGACATCATGGCCCGACCGCTTTATGGATATTTCAATAGCAAGGCTAACGACAACCGACCATGGACCACTCCGATGGCCGGAATTTGGGGCCCAAAAGTTATGATCATCAACGAAAGAGCCGGTTCCGGAGGCGATCTCTTCCCTTATATGTTCCAAAAAGCCAAATTAGGCCCAATGGTTGGTACACGTACCTGGGGCGGATTGGTAGGTACCTGGGACACACCTCCATTCATTGACGGTGGCAGGATGGTTGCACCAAGAGGTGGCTTTTATGACACTGATGGAAATTGGGCCGTTGAAGGAGTTGGCGTTGCTCCCGACTATGAAGTAATTCAGGAACCAAAATTGGTTTTGCAAGGCATCGATCCGCAATTGGTAAAAGCTGTTGAAGTGGCAATGGAATTATTGAAAAACAATGAATTTCAATTGAAACCGGAACCTCCGGCACCAATTCGTTCTTTACGTCCAAAAGGATTTAAGAAATAGGAATTGATTAAAGCTAAAAAAGGTCACTTCGAGACGCCCGTTGAGCATCGTCGAAACGAGTCGAGAAGTGGTCTTTTTTATTTGGTTCTGACACTACTATCCTTCCCTGCCATTTCGATACAGAAAGTCCCAACTCAAACACATTCCAAAAATCCCTATATTTATCAAGGCCTTAATGTGAAATATAATAATCCTTGTATGAAAACTCAGTTATTTAAATTTATATTCCTTGATATCTTGATAATCATTGGATTAGCCACCTGTACACCTGCCCAGAAAAAAGCGCCAAATGATTTCAATCCAAAATTTCAGGCCCTTTCACTCATGGGCGATTCACTGTTTCCTATGTCCCCTTCTGAAAAAATTATTAAAAATTATGAACTCGCAAAAACCATATATGATGCTGATTCAAAAAACCCGGACAATATAATCTGGTTGGGACGTTGGACCGCATATTCCGGCGATTATTCGGGTGCGATCAAAATTTTCACCAAAGGCATTGAGCAGTTCCCAAATGATGCACGTTTTTATCGCCACAGAGGACATCGATATATCAGCATTCGTAAATTTGATGATGCAATTACTGATTTAGAGTATGCCTTGACACTCATCCAGGATCAACCGGATGCAGTCGAACCTGATGGAATGCCCAACGCGATGAACCGACCTATTAGTTCTTTGCATTCGAATATCAGATATCATTTGGGTTTGGCTTATTATTTGACCAACCAACTGGATAAGGCATTGGAAGTTTATAAAACGGATATTAATTTGGCCACAAACGATGATAAAATAGTTTCAACGAGTCATTGGTTGTATATGACCCTCCGATTAATGGGACAAAATAAAGAAGCTGAAAAAGTGCTTGAACCCATTACCCGAGAAATGAATATCATTGAAAACTTTGATTATCACCAATTATTGTTGTTATACAAAGGTGAACTAATCGACACTGATTTACTGGGTGAAGATTATACAGTTACTATTAGTGAGGGCATGGCTTATGGTATCGCAAACTGGTATTATTATAATGGTCAGACAGATAAGTCAAAAGCAATGCTTGAAAAGATCCTGAGCGGCAAACAATGG
>PHDM01000028.1 GCA_002840985.1 Bacteroidetes bacterium HGW-Bacteroidetes-17 | reverse complement strand
TGTGAGAACGATATCCCCAATTGAACTAAATCTTATAATTAAAACTTTTTTCAATGCCGGCTTTTGTGCAAATATAAAGAATATGCAATTTCAAATTCAATTTCTTCAAGTTAATACCCTTCTTTTATGTTATTTTTGCGGCATGATACTCATTGATACGCATACCCATTTATATTTAAGTGAATTTGATAACGACCGGGATCAGGTTGTGAAAGATGCAATTGAGAAGGGTGTAAAGTACATGTTTCTTCCCAATATTAACAGTAAATCCGTAGCAGGAATGATAAGTTTGGAAGAAAAATACCCTACGCATTGTTTTGCAATGATGGGATTGCACCCAACAGATGTGAAAAAAGATTACCAATCCGAATTAAACTTTGTTTCAGATTGGCTTGCAAAAAGGAAATTTATTGCTGTTGGTGAGATCGGCATCGATTTATACTGGGACAAAACTTTTATAAACGAACAAATTAAAGCCTTTACATTTCAAATTGAACTGGCCAGAAAATATAATTTACCAATTGTTATCCATTCCAGAGATTCGATGACAGAAATCTTATCTGTTCTTAAATCCATGAATTTAGAAAAGATCACAGGTGTATTTCATTGTTTCAATGGAACATTGGATGAGGCAAATGAAGTAATTGAGATGGGATTTTTGTTGGGAATTGGCGGTGTGGTGACATTTAAAAATGCTGGACTCGATAAAATTGTAGCAGCTATAGATCTGAAAAACTTACTTTTAGAGACTGATGCCCCCTTTCTAACACCAGTTCCGCATAGGGGAAAACGTAATGAAAGTGCTCATACCTATTATGTAGCCAAAAAAATTGCAGAAATAAAACAAACGAGTATTGAAAATGTGGCAGAAATTACCACACATAATGCCAAATGCCTTTTTAAAATTGATTAGTAAATTATGACGACGAGATCTTCAATATTGGTATTATACACCGGAGGAACCATTGGGATGATTCAGAATGCAGAGACCGGGGCTCTTCAACCCTTTAATTTTGATAAAATTTACGATCAGATTCCTGTTTTAAACAGAATTGGATGCGATTTGAAATTTCATTCCTTCGACCCGCTCATTGATTCATCCAATATGCATCCTGATTTTTGGGTAAAACTTGTTGAAATTATCGATAAAGAATATCATAATTACGATGGTTTCGTAATACTTCATGGATCAGATACAATGGCCTATACTGCTTCTGCATTAAGCTTTATGCTCGAAAACTTAAATAAACCTGTAATTTTAACAGGATCACAATTGCCTTTAGGTATGATCAGAACGGATGGTCGTGAAAACTTTATCACTGCCATTGAAATTGCAGCATCAAAAAAGAATGGACTTCCTATTATCCCGGAAGTTGCGATATATTTTGAAAATAAATTATTAAGGGGAAACAGAACCAGTAAGATGAATGCGGAAAATTTTAATGCTTTCTTTTCCGGGAATTACCCGCCATTGGCTGAAGTTGGTGTTCATATAAAATACAATTCGAATTACATCAGAAAAGCAAATAGTAAACCGCTGATCATACATACCAATTTAAATAATAAAGTTGCAATTTTAAAGCTATTTCCTGGAATATCGCAGATGACGGTTCAGGCGATTTTAAAAATACCCGGTTTAAAAGCAGTAATTTTGGAATCATTTGGGGCGGGCAATGCACCTACCGATAAATGGTTTTTAAAAGAATTAAACGATGCCATTCAGGATGGAATCATCCTTGTTAACGTTACACAATGTAAAGAAGGTTCGGTAGAAATTGGCAAATATGAAACAAGTATGAATCTTGGTAAGATAGGGGTTATTGGGGGTTATGACATAACAACAGAATCGGCCATTGCAAAATTGATGTATTTATTGGGAAATAACTTCACCCTTACTAAAACTAAAAAATTATTACAAACTTCATTACGTGGCGAACTGACAATTTAATAGGTCAGTATAAAAAAGAGATGAAAAAATAGATTTTATGTGGCCTTAGGAATTTATTTATGCAGTATTACGAGTGGCTAACAAAAAACAAATTATAAACAGATGAAAATTTTTATATTTTTGCAACGAAAATAATAGTTATGAAACCTGGAGAGGTGGCCGAGCGGTTCAAGGCGCACGCTTGGAAAGCGTGTGTACGCCAAAAGTGTACCGGGGGTTCGAATCCCTTCCTCTCCGCAATTTTTATTCTAAAAATTAGGTAAATGTTTTACTCAATTAAAATAAATATTTATATTTGCGAACTATAAAAACCAGAAATATTTAAAAAACAGTAAATTGATCACTTTTTTAAGTTTGAATTATTAAGAAAAATAAATGTTAACTATGAAAAAATTAATTGCTTTAATGACGATAGCAGGAATGCTAACCTTTGGATTTTCAAACATGGTGGTGGCACAGAATAATGCTGCTGGCGATACTGAAATGACATCTGAAACAACCCCAGTTGAAGCACAAGCCACTGAAGTTGTTAATACTCTTGGAACTGAAGCTGTAGAAAGTCAGGGGTTTCAACAAGTAATAAAAGAACAATTTATCGCAGGTGACTGGCGATTTATGGGTTTAGTATTGATTACAATGGTTCTTGGTCTTGCTTTAAGTATTGAGAGAATTATTTATTTAAATCTTGCTACAACCAACAACCAAAAATTATTAAATCAGGTTGAATCTGCATTGCAAACAGGAGGAATTGAAGCTGCAAAAGACATTTGCCAAAACACTAAAGGACCTGTTGCAAGTATTTTTTATCAAGGATTGGACCGCTATTCTGAAGGAATTGAAATTGTAGAGAAATCTATCGTTTCTTATGGTAGTGTTTTAATGGGCCGATTAGAGAAAGGATTATCTTGGATTTCATTATTCATTTCAGTTGCACCAATGCTTGGTTTCATGGGTACTGTAATTGGTATGATCGTAGCTTTCCAAGCTATTGAAGCTGCTGGTGATATTTCTGCAAACATTGTTGCCGGAGGTATGAAAGTTGCGCTTTTAACAACTGTATTTGGTTTGATCGTAGCTGTTATTCTTCAAATCTTCTATAATTATCTTCTTGCTAAAGTTGATGGTTTAATAAACGATATGGAAGATAGCACTATCACTTTTATTGACATTCTTACAAAATTCAAATCAAAAAACTAATTGATCATGACTGATACTATTAACAAGATATTACAAATTGGGTTGCTAGTTGTATTTGCAATTTCAGCTATTCTATTTGTATTATTTTATATTAACGGAGAATCAATGACCGATACGGTACTAACATGGGCATATATTTTATTTGCCTTTACCATCATGTTGTTGATTGGATTCCCTATTGCTTTTTTCATTAAAAACCCTAAAAGTGGGTTAAGAATGTTAATCGTAATAGTAGGATTTGCAATTCTTTATGGGATCTCTTATGCATTCGCATCAGACGCTACCAATGCAGACATCTATGAAAAAGCTCATGTAACTCCCGGCATCTCAAAATTTATCGGAGGTGGACTGATCATGACTTATATTCTAGTTGGAATTACAATACTTTCATTGGCTGCAGCCAGTATTAGGAAAATGTTTAATTAACATTAAAAATATTTAAGAAATGGCAAGGAAAACTCCGGAGGTAAATGCTGGATCGATGGCTGATATTGCATTCTTGATGCTTATCTTCTTCCTGGTTACAACAACCATGGATGTTGATACAGGAATCATCCGTCAGTTATCACCACCTCCACCAAAAGACGCCCCCATACCAGATATTAATAAAAGAAATATGATGACTATCTTGGTTAATAATCAAGATGCGCTGATGATAAATGGAAAACCTGCTGACATTAGCACACTAAGAGCCGATGTTAAGGATTTTATGTCCATTCATCCAGATGATCCCGCTTATCCGGTAGTTGAATTGAAAACATTTGATTATTTGGGAGAGATACAGGTTTCAAGAGGCATTGTTTCTTTAAAAAGTTTACGTGGTACTTCATACGAGATGTATATAAAAATTCAGGATCAAATTGCCGCGGCCTTTTCTGATCTGAGAGATGAATTAGCTATGCAAAAATTTGGCAAAAAACAGGATAAACTTGTTGACCCAAATTTAATTGACGCTATTAATAAAGCGATCAAACTTAGCGTTTCGGAAGCTGAACCTGAAGATATAGGAGGTAAATAATATGTCAAGATTTAAAAAAGAAGGATCAAAAGATGTTCCGGCAATTAGTACTTCTTCTATGCCTGATATCATTTTTATGCTACTGTTTTTTTTCATGGTTACTACAACCATGAAACAAACAACTGTTATGGTTAGAAATACCCTACCACAGGCATCTGAAGTTGAAAAATTAGAGAAAAAATCGCTGGTGAGTTTTATTCATGTTGGGCCACCTCAAAATAAGGCGGTTTATGGTACAGAACCCCGTATTCAATTAAATGATCGTTTTGCATTGGTTTCTGAAATTCAGGAATTCGTTACTCTAGAAAGAGATGCTCGTGACGAAGTAGATCGTAAATTCATAACAACCTCATTAAAAATTCATAATGAGACTAAGATGGGTTTGGTTTCTGATATCAAACAAGAATTGCGTAAAGCAGGTGCATTCAAAATTAACTATTCAACAAGAAAACTTGTTGGTCGTAAATAAAGCAAATTTTTTAAATTAACAAAAAAGAGGAAATAGAATCTATTTCCTCTTTTTTGTTACTACTAGCCAATGTTAATCAAATTGATACCTCACAACAAGCTAAAGGTATCAAATTTGAAATGCTATTTATTGACGATGCAAGCATCAGAGTGCCTGCCTGTACTACAGTTTAGGCATTCACAAGCGTTCGCTTACATATTTCAATTCACAAACCTGCATAAACTGTGGGACAGGCTGTTTTTGAAATCTGGGTTTCACGAATAAAAACCACCTATACATTCATGGTTGTCAAAGTAAAACCTCAATTATGAATCCACACCAGTTTCAGTTATATACTTATCTCTGTACCATTTATACACAATCAACATCAGAAAAATCATAAATGTTGCACTCATAGCAATAATAAATGCATTATCCGAGGTTCCAATCGAATCGACATCAGAATTAAGCAAATCTATTGAACCTGTCGCATAAATATAAATGATGGCAAAAGCATTATTTATAAAATGAATTAACATTGGAATCCATAAAGATCCTGACCAAACAAACAAATACCCTAATATGATGCCTAATAATAAACGAGGCAGAAATCCATAAAACTGCATATGTAAAGCACTAAACAGAAATGCTGAAACCAGTACTGCTATATGTGCATTTTTAGTCCATTCTTTAAACAGACGTAAAATAACTCCTCGAAAAAGAAATTCTTCCCCAACTGCAGGTATTATCGCGATCATAAAAACATTAAACATCATCCCTCCCATGCTCTTCACATTCAAAAATGCGATGATGAGTTCATTTGCCTTATTTTCCATCCTTTCCATCCAGTTTTCAATTCCCGATAAAGACTCCGGTAAACTTAAAGATTGATTTATCTCACCTAACCAGCCAATGAACGGAAGTGAAACAAATATGATCATGATCGAAACTACAATTACTCTTAATTGTGGTTTAATATTCAACAAAAGGTAAGCAGTTATTTTACGCGAAACCCAATAAGCGAACAATATAGGAGGAAAAATAAACAAGCCCAGCTGATTTACCACCTGAAGATATTTAAGCAGGCTTATTGTCTCAGGATTAGAATAATCTGAATTTACAGTTAACTCAACCACATCAAAACCCCAAAATGGCAGTGCAAATGCAATCCCAAACAGGGAAGTAAACAAGAGTGACAATATTAAAAGAATTAGCAGTGCTACTAACTTTAACGGAGCTGAGTAATTTGCAAGTATTGGATCTTTCTCAATCATCATATAATTTATGTCTAGTTGACCGTAAAATTAATAATTTTGCAGTTTGCAAAACGCTTATGGTTAAAATAGCTCATCTTGAAGTTGGAGAATTTCCAATATTATTGGCACCTATGGAGGATGTAACTGATCCACCTTTCAGATATTTATGTAAAATGTTTGGGGCAGATGTCATGTATACCGAATTTATTTCATCGGAGGGATTGATCCGTGATGCAGCGAGGAGTGTTAAAAAATTGGATTTTTCAGAATTTGAGCGCCCGATAGGGATTCAGATTTTTGGACATAATATTGAGTCGATGATAAAAGCCACACAATATGCCGAAGCTTCACAACCTGATATTATTGATATTAACTATGGCTGTCCTGTTCGTAAAGTTGTTGCAAGAGGAGCAGGTTCAGGAATTCTGAATGATATTCCAAAAATGGTTAAAATGACTGAAGCTGTAGTCAAAGCGACTAAACTTCCGGTTACAGTTAAAACACGATTGGGTTACGACAACGATCACCGTGAAATAGTCAATATTGCTGAACGACTTCAGGACGTTGGAATTAAAGCAATTACCATTCATGGTCGAACACGAACGATGAAATCAAGCGAAGCAGCTGAGTGGGAACTTATCAGAGAGGTTAAAAACAATACACGTATGTCGATCCCGGTTTTCGGTAATGGCGATGTTACAAGTCCTCAAACTGCTAAACACTTCAAGGATAATTATGGTGTTGACGGATTGATGATTGGCCGTGCGAGTTATGGAAATCCCTGGATCTTCAGGGAAATAAAACACTTTATTGAAACCGGGGAATTGCTGACCAAACCCGGTATCTCTGAAAAAGTCAGAATTTGCAAATTACATTTAGAAAAGTCACTAGATTGGAAAGGAGAGAATAGGGGCATTCATGAAATTCGCAAACACTACGGTGACTATTTTAAAGGGCTCGAAAATTTCAAACCTTTTAAAGTAAAACTTGTGAGTTTGGAAAATCCTATTGAGATCTTTGAGACTTTAAATGAAATTGAAGCTTATTATAAATCCCAACTCAATTGATCAATAATTTCCTGTTTAAGTTTATTGTTCGAAAATAAAGTTGTCACTTCATCCGTCAGGTGCCAGCATTTAATTCCAATCTCTCCGGCAGGCCTAATGTTTTGTAATGAATCATCAATAAATAACGTCTCTTCGGGAATCAATTTCATATTCTCAATGATATAAAAATAAGCATCCACGTCAGGCTTTCTTCTTTTTATATCAAATGAAAAGAAGGACTTTACAAATAGTCCATCGAATGATTTAAAATTTGTTAAATTTTGAAATTGCTTTAAAAAGTGAGCATAATGGATTCTATTTGTGTTACTGAACAGAAATATTTTATAATTATTTCTAATTGATTGCAATAATTCCAGTCTTTCATTACAAAACCCAACGAGCAAAGCATTCCATGCCGCATCAATTTCAATATCGGAAAGTGCTTTGCTTGTAATATTTCTTATTTCGCTGCGGAATTCATCCGGTGATATCAAATCCTTCTCCAATTTCTCGAACAAATGATTTTGGTTTGCTTGCGAATAAAGCTCATCAAAATTTGCGACTCCAATTTCCGCAAAGGCATTTCTGGCACGATTAAAGTCTATATCATAGATCACACCTCCAAAATCGAAAATGATATTTTTAATTACTGTCATTGAAATAAAAAATTAAAAAATTACCTTATTAAAACATAAAAATATATAAATTTGCATTCGCTTTTTAATCGAAAGCAAGTATATCAAACAACAATATACTTAGGGCCTATAGCTCAGCTGGTTAGAGTAGTTGACTCATAATCAATTGGTCCCTGGTTCGAGTCCAGGTGGGCCCACGAATTTAAACGGAATGCCTTTAAACAAAGGTGTTCCGTTTTTTTATACTTTATGATTTCTGACTGGAAGAGAAGTTCATCCCGATGAGCAAAGCAATGTCGGGAAGTCCTGGTGGGCCCACGAATTTAAACGGAATGCCTTTAAACAAAGGTGTTCCGTTTTTTATAAAAACTAACCCTTATTTAAATTAGCAGTAACATTGGATCGTAATTCAATGAATAATAAACCAGTTAATACATTTACTTAATTGTTTATTTTTCCTTTGATTTTGCAAATGCTAATAAATTTAATATATCATCGAACCGAGAATAAAAAATTTAAGTCATTGTAATTAACCTTTATGCATTTCTAACACATAAAATTTTAGGTAATAAACCTATCTGAAAATTAAGCAATCTGCCTATATACTTAGCAAAAATCATGTTGTAATTTAGTGTCAGAACAAATTGACCAAGTGAATTATATGAACAGAAGCTCTCTTTGAGGTTGACAAATAAGTAAAACAATTATAAGAAAATAATTATTTAATGTTTTTTCGAGTATAGATAAAGGGTTCACACGTTTAGTCGATTTGGTTAATGGTTTGATTTTAATTGATTGGTTTAATGGGATGAAGGCTGCCTTGTGGTTAGGGCAGCCTTTTTTATTGTTAATAAAAGTTAAGTTAATTTATTAGCAAAATTATTCAGCGTAAATTGCGTTAATTCTTCAATTATAGTATTTACTATTAATTATTGAAAAACACTATATTTGCACCTTAATTGAAACGGTTATGAGAAAGATTGCAATACTTATTACTTTTATATTTTTTGGAATTACTTCCTTCGCACAACAGGCAAACGATCTTTACGATAAGAATTTTAATATCGGATTGGATGTTTATTCCAACTTTTGGATGAAATTGCCAGACAAAGTGGAACAAAAAGGGCTCAATATGGGTTATAGCGTATATGGGATGTATAACCGTATGCTCAAAAAAAGTCCATTAAGTGTTGCAGGTGGGGTTGGAATTTCTTCCATTAGTTTGAGTTCAAACTCAGTAATTCATGATGCTTTAGCTGATGTTATTACATTTGATACCATAGCAAGTGGAATTGATTATGATAGAAGCAAAGTAACTTTTACTTACCTTGATTTCCCGATTGAACTCAGATATAAAACACCAAAACAATTCAGGTTAGCTATCGGAATTAAAATTGGGTTCAGGCTTGATAATCATTCCAAGTATAAAGGAGAACGACTTGATGATTCCGGAGTAAAAGAAACAATTAAGGAAAAAGATATTTTGAATACCGAAAAAATATTTGTAACATCTACATTAAGAGCAGGATACAAAAAAATTAATTTAGTTTTTAATTACTCATTATCGAGGGTTTTTCAACTTGAAAGAGGTCCTGAAATGCATCCGTTTTCAATTGGATTCACTTTCATGCCTTTTTAGTTCAATAATTGAGTTCCGGGGATAAATTCCGTACTAATTGTTTTACTTCAAAAATCAATGGTATTATCATTTGCAATGAAAATATTTGTCATTCCAGATGAAACGAAGTGAAATGTATTTCATTAAGATAGGTCGAAATGCCTGATTTTTTTAATTCATTTTAGCTTATAAATTTGACGATTTTCGATTTAAAAGTATGGTCTTCTATATGTTACTACTATTGAAAGTCCTGCTAAAATTTATTATCTTTATACAACTAATTCTGTTCTATGGCTTTATGCTAATCCTGGTATATAAGCTAAGAAATTGAAAATTAATGAACTATTCATTGTATGAGTTATATCGCCTAATGACCAAAATTAAAATATGAAAAAAGCAATTGTTATTGGTGCCACTTCAGGAATAGGTGAAGAACTGGCTAAATTGCTTACTGCAAAGGATTATAAAGTTGGGATAACAGGTAAAGAACAGGAAATTTTAGAGAAAATTCAAAAACCCAATCCAGAACAGACTGTTATAAGCCCATTCGACTGCACAAAAGATAATAACTCCCAAAAAATAACTGAGTTAGTAAAAGCATTGGGGGGCTTAGATTTGTTGATTTTTAGTGCTGGTATTGGAAATTTGAATAAAAATTTAGGGTTTAAAGTTGAAAATCTTGCCAACAAATTAAATGTATTGGCATTTAATGAAATTGCTGATTGGTCATATCGTTTTTTTGAGGATCAGGGCCACGGACATTTTGTAGCCATAAGTTCCATTTCCGGACTTCGTGGCAGCCGGGTAGCGCCTGCTTATAATGCCTCAAAAGCATATCAAATAAATTATCTGGAAGGCTTGAGGCAAAAAGCCAAAAAAAGTGGTAAACCGATCTATATTACTGATATCAGACCTGGTTTTGTGGATACCGATTTTTCAACATACAAAGGTAAATTTTGGGTATCCACTAAAGAAAAAGCTGTGAAACAAATTTATAACTGCATAAAAAACAAAAAAGATATTGGATATATTACCAAACGTTGGTTTCTCATTGCTATCGTTTTAAAACTTGCTCCGAATTTCATATACAAAAGAGTGTAATGGATGTTTTGTAAAAAACATACTCGTTTTAGATGGATCAATAAGTTATTTCTTAATTCATCAAAACCAACGTTTTGTGTAAAATTATTTAGGACAAGACATTGACTGGGATTTATTAGTCGCTTCAAATCTTCAAATTAACCAATTTTCAAATTGCCTAATTAGCACATCAACGAATTGGTTAATTTCAAATGAAAACATTTATCTTTGGATAAAATATTCCATTGCATGAAAAGAATCCACCTCCTTGCTTTATCCATTTTATCAGGGATTATTATTGCCTTGGGCTGGCCCTTGAATGGGTTCCCCGTTTTGTTATTTATTGGCTTTGTCCCGTTACTTTATGTAGAAGATTATTTCACGAAACACAGAGCAGATTATAGCAGATACAATGTTCTTTTATATAGCTATCTGGCATTTTTTGTGCTGAACCTATTAACCAATTATTGGATTTGGAATTCAACCGTAGCAGGTGGAATTGGGGCTCTGTTCCTGAATTCATTTTTTATGACAGTACCGTTTACCGCTTATCATTTTAGCAGACGGGTACTTTATAAATATCACAAAGGTCATTTTTTATTGCTTTTTTATTGGATGGCATTTGAGTATTTTCATCTGGATTGGGACCTGTCATATCCCTGGCTAAACCTCGGAAATGGATTCGCAAACTGGCATAAATGGATACAATGGTATGAATATACAGGAGCTTTGGGAGGTACATTTTGGATCCTCTTAATCAATATTTTGATTTATCGGTTTATTGCCAATTATCTTGAAAATAAAGAATTGAAACCAAAAAACTATGTTCAATTAGCATCTATTTTATTGATCATTATTGTACCGATCATTATTTCACTAAATATTTACAGTAATTATACAGAAACTGAAAATCCGATTGATGTAGTAGTGGTTCAGCCAAACCTGGATCCTTATAGTGAACAATACGGATTAGATCCGAATATTGTAATCAATCGAATGTTAAAGATAGCCGGACCAAAAATGGATTCGGCTGTCGATTTTATGGTATTCCCCGAATCTGCAAATCAGGAACTGATTTTCGAACATAACCTGGAATATTATTCTACAATCCGTAAGCTCAAAAATTATTTACATGATTATCCGAATACCTATATGGTTGTTGGGGCATCAACCTTTAAAATAATTAACGGTATTGATACATTAAAACAGGCTGCAAGGAAATTAGCAAATGGAGGCGGTTTCTATTTTGCATTTAATACCGGCATTTTTTTAAATGCTTCCGAAGACTATCAATTATATCATAAATCGAAACTTACGCCCGGAGTTGAAATGATGCCTTCATGGCGCATATTACGGCCACTCGAAAAATTTGCCATTGATTTAGGAGGAACAATCGGCACCCTTGCCACCGATGATCTGCGAAAAAATTTCATCACCAAAGATTCCGTTAAAACCGCTACAGCCATTTGCTACGAATCGATTTATGGTGAGTTTGTTTCGCAATTTGTAAGGAATGGTGCCCAGGTTATATTCATCATCACCAACGATGGCTGGTGGGGCAATACGGCCGGTCACCGTCAACATTTTGCTTATGCAAAAATCAGGGCGATTGAAAACCGAAGATCGATAGCACGTTCAGCGAATACAGGTATTTCGGCATTTATAAATCAACGTGGGGATGTAAGCCAGCAAACAAAGTATTGGGAACCTGCCGTGATCAGGCAAAAAATTAATCTGAATAAAGAGTTAACATTCTACGTAAAAAATGGTGATTATCTGGCAAGGATTTCTTCACTGATCACTGCATTTTTTATACTTATAACTATTTCAATGGCTTTGAGAAACAGAAAAAAATCACTTAAATCAGTGAGATCATAATTTAAGAAACGAAAGGATACTGAAATTATCATATCGAACTGATCCCGATAGCGTAACGTTTCGGGATTCCTGCCTGTACTACATTTCGGCAGGCAGCTGTTCAACTTTCAATGTCCGATTCACTTCGCTTTTAAACATTGAGTTTCACGAATAAGCGATAAAATCTGTTCAAATCAGCTTTGATATCTGCTCTTAGCCGGGTCCAGCTAATTCCGCGAATGGCGCCTTCAAGTGCATATAAAATATTGATTGGTGCTTCATTCGGAAAAATCAATCTCAAACGAAGATAAGCTTCTTTGCTTCCTAAATAATTAAGGTCACTTGGGGTATTAATACCCAATAGTATTAATTTTTCTTCCAAGGGTTTTTCAATGTTTGGTAATTGAGATAAGTTTTTCATGATAAAAGAATTAAATAGCTAATCGACAAATATCTAAGATCATGCCACTCAATCCCAGATGCTGGTATTCTGAATGTTAGGCGATTCTTTTCAGGAAGTTGACCGCACACGGTTGAACATCAATGTTCAGATTTGAACAGGCGATTATTCATAACGAAGTGCATTGATGGGATTTTGAATAGCAGATTTAAATGCTTCTAATCCAACTGTAACCGCTGCTACGGCAATTGCAATCAATCCAGAATATATAAAAACATCAGCGGTGAGAATTATCCGGTAAGCATAGCTTTCGAGCCAGTTTTGTAAAATATACCAGGTAATAGGGATAGCAATTATTGCAGACACTAATACCCACTTGCAAAAATCAAATACAAAGGTGATTAATAAACCCCAAACGGATGCACCCAAAGTTTTTCGAATGCCAACTTCCTTTGTTTTTTGTTCAGAGATAAAAGCAGATAACCCATATAATCCAAGTAGGGCAATGCATATTGCGAGTAAGGTGAAGTATTTTAATATTTTTGATAAACGGGTTTCAAAACGATACATTAGATCAAAATCTTCATTCATAAAATGGTAATCGAATGGTTGATTTGAACTGTAACTTGCAAATTTCAATTCAATAAAATCCAAGGTATTTTGTAACTCATTTTCATTAATGCTGATGACAGCATATTTATACAGCCCATCTTTTCTGATCTTTAAAGCAATCGGTTGAATTTTTTCGGTAAGGGGCATGAAATTATAATCTTTCATCACGCCTAATATTTTGCCATCGCCCCAAAGGAATATATTCGTTCCTACCGGGTTTTTAAGCTTCATTTGTTTAACTGCTTCCTCGTTTATAATAATTCCAGATGAATCGGTGGATGACCCTTTTATAAAGTCACGGCCCTCAATTATTTTCAATCCAAATGTTTTAATATAATCGTGATCAGCAACGCTGACGTTCATGACCAAATTATATCCTTCTTCCTGTCCATCCCAACCTATATTTGTCGACAATTTATTGTATGAAGGCATTTGAAAAGTCTTGGTTACACTTTCTATATTAGGATTAGTAATTAAATCATTTTTGAATGCTTCGAATTGGTTTTTCAATTTTTCATCAATTTCAACATAAATGATATTATCTTTTGCGATTCCCAAATCACGATTATTCATATATTTTAACTGCCTAAAAACGGTCACACTTCCACTGATTAAAATAATGGTTATGGTAAACTGGATAATCACTAATATTTTCCTGACTCTGGCTTTTCCTTTTCCCGAATCTTTAATTCCTTTTAATGCATTGATCGGATTTAATGAAGACAAAACAAAAGCCGGATAAAAGCCGGATAAAATGGTTGTAATAATTGCAATAATACTGAGTATGACGATAAATTTTCCGTTCAGATAGGCAAGTGAAATGCCTTTCCCTGTGATTTCATTGAAAAATGGCCTGGTTAATTCCACTAGGGACATTGAAATGATCAGTGCTATAAAAACCATTGCAAAAGTTTCACCCATTACAAGCTTAATCAATTCTTTTTTACCAGCCCCAATGGCTTTTCTAAGACCGATTTCCCTTGTCCTTTTTATAGCTCTTACCGTTGAAAGATTCATAAAATTGATGCATGCAAGCAAAATAATAACAATCCCGATGATGATAAAAATGTTTATATATTTAATTCTTCCTGCGCTTCCATCCATGTTATAAAAATGTACATCATCCAGACTTTGTAATTTCAGAATATATTTTTCATCATCAACAAACTCATCCATAAAGTCTTTTATCTTGTCTTTAAATGAGTTCATATTTAATGACCCATCGACTAAGAAAAATGTCTGCCAGCTGAATGAATCCCAGCCATCGGTACTAAAGCCAATCTCTTCCAGATAGGTAAACGGGACAATGAGGTCAAATCTTAAGGTACTGTTCAGAGGAAAATCTTTATACACCCCCATGATGGTGAAGCTGTCAACGTCATCAACTTGAATGACCTTCCCAACAGGATTTGCGTCTCCAAATAGCCTTTTTGATGTTGAAAGGGATATTATGATATTCGATGCTTCATCAAGGGCTGTTTCAGCATTTCCGTATACAAAATCGAAACTAAGCACATTTAAGATTTCATTATCTGCATAAAAATAATAACGAATCATAAATACCTTGTCTTCATAGGCTGCTTTTCCTGCACCAAATGATTGAAACCTGAACATGTTTTTTACCTCAGGATACCTTTCTTTTATCAATGCTCCCAAAATAGCCGGGCAACTTGAGAAATGCATACTTTTATCCGCACTAAACGACTCATGTACAACCCTATAAATTTGTTTATGATTTTTATGAAATGAATCGTATGACAATTCATCTTCTACCCAAAGCAGAATCATAATGCCCACTGTTAATCCAATCGCAAGGCCAAATATATTGATGACCGAAAAAGATTTATTACGGTTGAGGTTTCTTATCATGTTTTTAAAATAATTTTTGGTCATGGCAATATATTTTTACTATTCATACCTCAATGATTCCATCGGGTTTTTCCTGCTGGCTTTTGTTACCTGAAATACAACAGTGGCAAGTGCAATTAATAAAGCGAGTACTCCCGATAATACAAAAACCCACCAATATAAATCTATTCGATAAGCGAAATTTTTCAGCCAATTATCCATCACTAGCCATGCTAAAGGCCAGGCAATAATATTGGCAATTAGCACCCAAATTGCAAAAGATTTGGATAATTTATAGATAATTCCATTGGTATCAGCTCCAAAAACTTTCCTAATCCCGATTTCCTTTTTCTTCTGGTCAGCAGTGTAAGCTGCAAGACCATACAATCCAAGGCAAGATATGATGATGGCAATAAAAGAGAAAATGGCGGATAAGGTCCCAATATTTTGTTCGGATTGGTATTGCTCATTAATGCTTTGATCTAAAAAGGTATAATTAAAAGGATGTTGCGGAGCAAATTCCTTGTACGTTTTCTCAATATGCTTAAGTGCTGATTCTGTCTCAGTTTTCTCAAGGCGCACTAAAACAACCCTGCACCATTGAGGATAAATAATAAACATAACAGGCTCAATTTTTTCGGTTAAAGGACGCGAGTTAAAATCCTTTACCACCCCTATAATTTTCCCGGGATTTGCATCATCAACGGCAAAACTTCTTCCAATTGGATTTTCATATCCCATCAGTTTAATGGCAGTTTGGTTAAAGATTACATTGATCGAATCTCGTCCATATTCCCTTGAAAAACTTCTTCCTTCTACAATTTCCATTTTCATGGTTTCGAAATAATCATAATCAATGGTACCTGCTCCGAAAGTTGAACCTTCCTCCTGCTGCATATCTTCCCAGCTGACATTCCTGAAAATATTTTCAATGTCGTTTGGGAGCTGCGTAGCTCTGGTTACATTTACAATTTCTTTATTGCTCAACAATTCGTTTTTAAACGCTTGAAAATTGGTGCCAATTTTTCCTTCTGCATCAAAAGCAATTACATTTTTCTTATCAAATCCAAGATCTTTATGTTGTATGCTTCTGATTTGAAAAAAGATAAAAAACGTAGAAATGATTAAAAAAATGGAGATGGTAAACTGAAGGATGACAAGAAATTTTCTGAACAAAACGCCTTTAACACCTAAATGGATTCCATTCTTGATGGCAAGTATGGGTTTAAAAGAAGACATCACGAATGCAGGGTAACTGCCTGACAATATCCCCATAAACAAAACCAAAACTGCAAGCTTGATATATACCATGATATCCGAATAATCAATACTTATCTGTTTACTAGTGAGCTGATTAAAAATTGGTCGGAACAATTCAACAAGCATCATCGCCAAAAAAATTGATATTGCTGCAAACAAAACCGATTCGGTGATAAACTGAAAAATTAGCATCCCACGACTGCCTCCTACTACCTTCCTCAAACCAATTTCTTTACTTCTACGAGAAGCTTTGGCCGTTGATAAATTCATAAAATTGATGCAGGCTATGAAAATAATAAAGAAGGCTATAGCCATAAATAAATGAACGTATTGTATCCTCTGGTTTTTACCATCGATGGTATAAAGCCTCAGTTTATCAAGGGCGAGCGTTTTTATTGCAATTTTTTCTTCCGGGATTTGTGCCTGAATCAGATCGCTCATTTTTTGATCCAATGCTTTCATATCGGCATCCGGACTAACCAAAATCATGGTTCGATACCGATGATTTGCCCAATCATTTCTGTTATCATCATTTTCAACTAAAAAATCAAAACGACCAACTAACTCATATCTGATTGTAGATTTCTCCGGAGGATTTTTATAAACCCCTGTAACGGTCAAGCTTTTATTGTTATTTATTTTAAGTACCTTTCCTAATGGGTTTTCATTTTTAAAATAACGATCCGCAATTTTTTTTGCAATTATTACAGAATGCGGCTCATCTAATACTGTATTCCGGTCTCCGGCAATAAATTCTAAATCAAATAGGTTAATATAATCCGGATCGGATGCACATAATCGCTGATTAGAATAAGTCTGTCCATCATATTCAACTGTTGACCTCATATTGGAAATCCTGATCGCGCTTTCAATCTCTGCAAAACTGTTTTTTAATCTTGGAGCCAATGGCAATGGGGTTGTTGAATTGTATTGAATCTGTCCGGCTACCTGATATTCCTTATGTACCAAATATATCTGATCAGCATTTTTATAGGATTTTTCATAACTCAACTCATCACTTATCCATAAGAATATTAAAATAAAACTTGCCATTCCAATGGTTAGCCCAAGTATATTAAGCAATGAAAATCCAAATTGCCTTTTAAAATTCCGGATGGTTATTTTTAGCAAATTTCTGATCATGATAAAATTATTTTTTAAATAGAGTCAAAGCATGTGCCATTAATTTTTTTATGCTTATTATCAACATATTACAATATTAACAAAAAAAAGAACATCTAATTTAAGTGTCTGTTTTTAGTACAACATATGTTTGTTATTAGTACATTTACATTAAATATTTTCAAATGTCGAAAACCGAAGCAAGCATTTTAATCGTTGACGATGACCTGGATGTATTGGTAAGTGCTCAGATTTTCCTGAAACAACTTTTCACGGAAGTGAGGGTTGAACAGCGCCCTGATAAAATCCCTGAATTGATGGAAATTATCGACTTTGATGTGATCCTGCTTGACATGAACTTTACCAAAGGGAAAAACGACGGGGAAGAAGGGATTTACTGGCTGAACCGGATTCTTTCAATCAATCCGGCCGCTGTTGTTATTTTCATCACGGCATATGGTGGTATTGATATTGCAGTTCAGGCAATGAAAGTTGGTTGTTTCGATTTTTTGATAAAACCATGGAAGAATGACAAATTACTTGGAAGTATTTTGGCAGGACTTCAATTGAGAAAATCTAAACTTGAAGTTGAGAAATTAAGGTTTACAAATGATACGTTGGATCAGGAAATCAATCAGCATTTTAAGGAGTTTGTTGGAAATTCATTGGCAATCCAAAAGGTATTTGGCCTTATTGAAAAGGTTGCAACAACAGATGCCGATGTTTTAATTTTAGGAGAAAACGGAACCGGAAAAGAACTCATTGCCCGTGAAATTCATAAACAATCGAATCGAAAAAATGAGGCTTTTATTCCTGTTGATCTGGGAGCCATTCACGAAAATCTTTTTGAGAGTGAACTCTTCGGCCATGTAAAGGGAGCATTTACAGATGCTCATACCCATAAAGCCGGGCGTTTCGAATTGGCCCAAAAAGGAACTATTTTTTTGGACGAAATAGGCAACCTAAGTCTTCCTTTACAAGCGAAACTTTTAAGCGTATTGCAAAACAGAAGAGTAAACCGGATTGGTTCGGGCAAGGAAATCCCGGTCGATTTCCGGCTGATTTGCGCCACCAACATGCCTTTGTACGAAATGGTTCAGCAAGGCGAATTTCGTGAAGATTTGCTTTACCGAATTAATGTTGTAGAAATAAAAGTTCCTTCTTTGAAAGAACGGAGCGGAGACATTCCCCTCTTGGTTAGCTTCTTCATGAAAAAATTTACAAAAAAATACAACAAACCAAAACTTAAGCTTCCTCAAAATGTCATTAACCTTTTATCAAAATACAGTTGGCCCGGCAATATTCGGGAGTTGGGGCATTTGATCGAAAGAGCCGTAATATTGAGTGATGGGATTAAATTGAACTTTCAGGATTTTGCCAGCGATTTTTCAAATACGAAAATTCAGGGGAATACAGAGGATAACCTTAATTTGGAAGAAATGGAAAAGAAACATATTTTAAAGGCAATCAGTAGAAACAAAGGTAACATAACAAAAGCAGCTAAAGATTTGGGAATAGCCCGTACGGCACTTTACCGCAGACTTGAAAAATATGGTCTCTAAAAAATTCATATTCGGGGTTGTGATCAGGATATTTGGTATTCTGATTTCCATTGTTCTTTTATCTGTTTGCTATTTTATATTGGATAGAAACCAGTTGATTTTTACTTTTACCGTCGGTTTAAGTGTTTTCGGATTCCTCATTTCAAATCTGATTATTTATGTTACCCGCACCAACAGGGAGCTGGCCAAGTTCTTGATGTCAATCAAGCATTCCGATTTTTCGGTTTATTATTCAACCGAACATAAAAAATCTTACGTGGGTGATTTACATCAGGCTTTTAATGAGATCATTGTTTCCTTTAAAGAAATTAAAATTGAAAAAGAATTACAACTTCAGTTTTTAACATTAATCGTTGAACAAATCAACGTGGGCCTGATTGCATTGAATGGAAACAAAGAGCTCATTTTAATGAATTCGGCTGCGGAGAATATACTTGGAGTAAAAAAGACCAAGACCTGGAATCAACTTGCTACCAAAATTGTTGTCTTTACATCGGAAGTAGATAAATTAACTACTGGCGGAAAAAAACTAATCGAATTGGAAGAAAGCAAAAAACAGTTATCACTTAATGTAAGTAGCAGCTTATTGTTGGAAGAAAATCATATCATTATTTCCTTTCAGGATATTAAAGGTGAAATTGAACAAAAGGAAGCTGAGGCATGGATCAGGCTGATTCGGATTTTAAACCATGAAATTATGAATTCGGTAACTCCTATTTCATCGCTTACCGAAACTATTTTGATGATTTTGGGCAAAGATGAAAACAAGGTGAACATTGAAGATTTAAGCACCGAACAAATCCGTGATGTGATCCGGAGTGTAAAAACCATCCAAAACCGGAGTGATGGCTTATTTGATTTTGTGACTGAATACCGTAAACTTACAAAAATACCTCAACCTAAAATAGAAACTGTTGCAGTGAATGATCTTTTGCAAAATGCCGAACAATTATGGAAACCCGAATTGATTAAAAATCATATTGCATTTGAATTCACAAAGGCAGAGGATTCTTTAACTATTAATGCCGATCCAAACCTCATCGAACAAGTCCTGATCAACCTGATCAAAAATAGCATCCAGGCACTCGAAAGTATTGAAAATCCGAAACTTTCAATAACTGCTTTCAATGATAATGGAAAAATTTGCATTCAGGTAAAGGACAATGGGGTTGGGATTCCTTCTAATTTGATTAATGATATTTTTGTGCCCTTTTTCACCACTAAAGAAAAAGGCTCAGGCATCGGTCTGAGCCTTTCCCGCCAAATTATGCGGATGCATGGGGGAAACATTTCTGTTCAATCCATTCCCCAGGTTGAAACCATTTTTACATTGAGCTTTTAATCAACCTGTAAAGCATCAACCGGATTTGAAGTAGCCGAATATGTCAAAATTTAAGTTTGGTTCTTAATGGAGAATTTCAATGTTTAACAATTAGGATGCAGCATTTTTATGCTTTTAACCTTTCCCAATAGCTAAATGCCAACAGCCAAAAGTTTTAAAAAAGAAAATTAAATATTAAATTCTTTAACACATTGATAATAAACCCACATTAAAACGGATTGTTATTAGCAGTTTTTAGATTTTAAACCCGAATTGAAATACGAATAGCTTTTGCAAAAGGTTTTCAATACAGCAAAAAGCAATGTTAACTCCGCTGCAAATTCTGATCTGCAATAATAACAGTAAAAACAAGCCATTATTCATACAGCGTATTTGATATTATGTCGAATTTTTCAAGTGATTAATGGATATTAAGCAAATTGTTACCCCTAAAACAAAGTGAGTTATTTCTTTTTTTGTATTTTAGTGCATGATTACTTATATACAATCCATTGATTAGTCGGTTTCTTTTCACAATTATTTTGCTGGTAAATTTAGGTTCTGCCATGCATAAATATTATGTTTCAATTACTGAATTGGAGTATAATAGCAGATCTCATACTTTCGAGATATCCATTAAATTTATAGGCCATGATCTGGAGGATGCATTAGAAAATGCAGGTGTTCCTTCACTGAATCTTGGAGCGCCAAATGAAAATGAAAAGGCAAATGAATATCTAAAACAATATATTGATAAGAATTTTCAGCTAATAGTTAATGATAAAAACCTGACATTCAAATTTATTGGGAAAGAAGTAAAGGACAATGATTTTATGTACTGCTACTTGGAAACAAATGAAATTCCAGTTATAAAGAATGTCGATATAAAAAACACTTTACTTATAGAAATGTTTGATGAACAATCAAACATCGTTAACCTGAAAGTTGGAGATGAAAATTTAAGTTTTACTTTTAATCATGAGGAAACACTAGCATCAGATATATTAAAAATAAAAAAATGAAGTGAATCCCTTTTTATTGCGGAAAGTTCATTGTATGCCTACAAGTCAGGCATCTCACTACTGAAAATAAATTACAAACTTATGAAAAAACTATCGTTACTAACACTGCTAATTTTAACTAGTCAATTATTTGCACAGGAACATATTAACTTAAATAAATTCCGTCAATTAAAGCAAGAACTAGCAACACCTAATGTATATCGGACTGCATCAGGTGCTCCGGGTCATGAATATTACCAACAAAAAGCCAGTTATGCTATTGATATTTCTTTAGATGATAAAAATCAAAAAATATCCGGTAAAGAAACCATAACTTATATAAACAATTCGCCAGACAAACTGGATTATTTATGGATTCAATTAGATCAAAATTACCGTGCAAGAAGTTCTGACACTAAATTGATAAATAGTATCAATATAAGTGAAAGAATGAATTTTTCTCAACTCGCCAGATTACATAATGATTTCGATGGGGGTTTTAAACTGCAATACGTACAGGATGGTGCAGGGAAAGAATTGAAATATACCATTAATAAAACCATGATGCGTATAGATTTACCAACACCTTTAGCTCCGGGGAAAACCTGTTCATTAAAGATTGGTTGGTGGTACAATATCAATAATCGCATGGAAATAGGAGGCCGATCCGGCTATGAATATTTTGAAAAAGATGATAATTATTTATACACAATTGCACAGTTTTATCCCCGAATGGCAGTTTATAACGATGTAGAAGGATGGCAAAACAAACAATTTTTAGGTAATGGTGAATTTACCTTACCATTTGGAGATTTTGAAGTAAACATAACAGCTCCCTCGGATCATATCATTGCTGCAACAGGAACGCTCACAAACGCTACTGCTGTTTTAAATTCAGAACAACGTGAAAGATTTAAAAAAGCACAAACAGAATATGTTACGCCAGTAATGATTGTAAACCAAAAAGAAGCTGAAGAAGCTGAAACGAAAAAATCTAACACCACCAAAACATGGTCATTTAAAGCAATCAATGTTAGAGATTTTGCTTTTGCCAGTTCTCGTAAATTTATTTGGGATGCCATGACCGTCAATTATGATGGGAAATCTACCTTGGCGATGAGCTTTTATCCAAAAGAAGGAAATCCACTTTGGGAGGCATACAGCACAAAAGTTGTTGCCCACACCATAGCTACCTATTCTAAACATACCATTGATTATCCTTATCCTGTAGCAATATCAGTACACACCGACCGACAAGGTATGGAATACCCAATGATTTGTTTTAATGGTGGAAGGCCTGACGCTGATGGAACCTATTCTGAAAGAACCAAATATGGAATGATCAGTGTTATTATTCATGAGGTGGGTCATAATTTTTTTCCAATGATCATCAACTCAGATGAGCGGCAATGGACTTGGATGGACGAGGGCTTAAATACCTTTACTCAGTATCTGACCGAGCAAGAATGGGAACGGAATTATCCTTCAAGGAGAGGGCCCGCTGTAGCTATTGTTGATTATATGAAAGGAGATCAAAAAAACATAACTCCAATTATGACTAACTCAGAATCCTTGTTCCAATTTGGAAATAATGCATATGGTAAGCCTTCCGCAGCATTAAATATTTTAAGAGAAACGGTGATGGGAAGGGAATTATTTGATTTTGCTTTTAAAACTTATGCTGAAAGATGGAAGTTTAAACACCCAACTCCAGCCGATTTTTTCAGAACAATGGAAGATGCTTCAGGAGTTGATTTAGATTGGTTCTGGAGAGGCTGGTTCTTTACAACTGATTTTGTTGATCTTGGTATTAAAAAGGTAGACTGGTTTAAAATCGATACTAAAAATCCAGAAGTGGAAAAAGCTATTGATAAGAAAACAGAAGAGAACAAGGCTGTGTTTATTGGCATTACAAGAAACCAAAAAGATCTCCAACAAACATACAGCGAAAAAGATCCATCAACACTTGATTTTTACAACAAATATGATCCTTTTGAGGTTACATTGGTAGATAAAGCCGACTATAATAAATACATTTCCAATCTAACCAAGGATGAAATCAAATTATTGGAATCAAACGATAATTATTATAATGTTGAGTTTGAAAACATTGGTGGATTAGTGATGCCGTTAATTTTAAACTTCACTTTTACAGATGGCTCAACAGAAGTGGTAAGAATTCCGGCAGAAATCTGGAGAAAAAATGATAAAAATATATCTAAAGTATTTTTCTTTAAAAAAGAACTTGCCAGTATTGAATTGGATCCATGGTTAGAAACTGCAGATACAGATCTTAGCAACAATGATTGGCCACGAAAAGCTCATCCGTCAAAATTCCAATTGTTTAAAAGTACCCAAATGAGTCGGGAAAATTTGATGCAAAGAGAAAAACGCAATCAAGAATTAAAAAAGAAATAAAAGGGAAAAAACCTTTATTTTATTCTTGAGACCCATTGCAGGAATCTCAGGTCTGATCAGCTCTTCATGGTAATGATATTTTGAGCTTTTCTCAACAGATTAAAGCCATCCGGAAAATATTGAATCTCAAAGTAAGCAGGATGAATGGATCAAGATACTTGTAAGCTTCGCTCTTATTTTTGGTTTTGTAGTTTTATTGGGGGTATTGAAATCTTATATTGGATAATTTAGCCAATATTCAAACTATCTCCAAATATAAATTAGTCAACCTGCAAAGCATCTACAGGGTTTGAAGTGGCTGCTTTGTAAGCCTGATAAATACTTGAGCTCAGACTAACCAAAACTACAATTAAAATTGCAAATAGATAATCCTGAATCCCGATGCTTATCCGATACGAGTATCTTTTTAAAACTTCTTCCATAAGCAGGTAACTAACCGGAACCGCAATAAAAAATGCAATCGCAATCCACATCATAAATCGCCCAATGATGGCCCAAATCAATTGACTAAGGCTGGCTCCGTTTACTTTTCTAATTCCAATTTCTTTTGTTTTTCTTTCGGTTACGAATATCGTCATCCCAAGTATTCCAAGGCAAGCGATGAGTATAGAAAACAGGGTAAAATATATTACCAATCGGGCCATATCCTTATCACCTCTGTAAAGCTCATCATAAATTTGAGTCAAAAAATGATACTCAAACGGGATCAGATGATTTACTGCATTCCATTCTTTCTCAAGCACTTTTATGGCGGCATCAACATTAGCGTCATTAATTCTAACAAGCATCACCCCATTTCGGCCAATTTCTTCCGGATTACTAAGGATTCTTACTACCTGAGCATCAATCTTTCTTTCTAACGATCCATAATTAAAATCCGGGAAGATTCCTATAATTTGAACACTTTTAAGGCCGGCAGCAGAATATCCAAATTTTGCTGACATTCCAACCGGGCTTTCTTTCCCAATTAATTTTGCAGCTGTTTCATTCACCATAAATGCTAAGGTAGAATCGGATGAAATAGTGCTCGAAAAATCCCTTCCCTCCAAAACCTTGATGCCGAGGGTTTTGAAGTAATCAAAATCGACCTCAGGCAAATGGAAATTAATGGGGTTATCCCAATCAAAACCATCCCATGAAAAGCATCCTGCACAGCTATTCTCATTCGAGGCCCATAAATAATCAGAAGCTGAAACCGATACAATGTTTGGATCTTTCAAAAGATTTGACTTTATAAATTTGTAATTTTTAGGGAGGTTCTCCTTAAATGGGATGATCACAATATTTTCCGGGCTAAAACCAATATCTTTTTTCTCGATAAAATTCAATTGCCTCATGATGATAACCGAACCAATGATCAGCACTGAGGCGACAAAAAACTGGATGATGACCAGAATGTTTCGGAAAACTCCTGAACCTCTTTTTACAGAAGATTTTCGCAAAATGCTCATCGGGCTGAAAGAGGACATCATCAGTGCAGGGTAACTACCAGCCAACAAACCGGTAACAACAAAAAGGAAAAGAACGCTTCCGATAAAACTAAAACTGGCATATTCAATAACCATGAGTTTGCTGGTCAGCTCACTAAAAACTGACCGGGCCAATTCAAGTAAAATTAAAGCCAGCACTGTCGCTATAAGGGTAACCAACAGTGACTCTCCAATAAATTGTTTAAACAGATTTTGAAAATGAGCACCGATGACTTTACGAATACCCACTTCTTTCGATCTTCGTTCGCTTCGTACCGTTGACAAGTTTATATAATTAAAACAAGCATTGATGAGGATAAACAAGGCAATTACACTAAATGCAATAACATATTTTCTGTCGGTGAGGTTATAATAGCTCCAATGGTCACCCCCCTGCCTTGAGCCATCCAAATGAACTTTTGAAAATTCCTGAATTTTAAACGTGAACCCATATTGTAAAACCTGGGGACATTTAGCTTCGGCAGCCAATCTTGTCAAACGAACTGCAACCGAATCAATATTGGCCTGTTCATTTAACTGTATAAAAGTAGCAAACATAAAACGGCCCCAGCTATAACTACCCCTATTCAAATTCGAGTAATCAAAAGGAACCATATATTTAAAAATGATTGAAGAATTATCAGGCACTTTTTTAATAACTCCTACCACTTTCACTTGCTCCTCACCTCCAATCTTAATTACTTCGTTCAGTGCCTTTCCATCCCCAAACAACTTTCGGGCAATCTCTTCGTCAATCACAATTTCATTGCCACTTAAGAATATGTGCTTTGAACTTCCTTCAATAAATTCGAAGTCGAAGAAATTGAAAAAAGAGCTATCTGCCTGGATACCACCATCCTGATAAAACCCTTTATCGCCATACTGAAACATCAAATCACTAATCCCCTCAAATAAGGTGGCTTTTTCAATTTCGGGCATCGTTTTGGCAACCTGCATCCCCAGGGGCGCTGGTACAGTAGAGGATACTATGTCTTTGCCATAAGTCATGATCCGATACATTTTATCCTTGTTCTTATGAAAAGTATCAAAGCTTAACTCGTTCTGAATCCATAGCATGATGAGTAAACAGGCTGCCATTCCGATAGCCAGACCCAAGATATTGATAAAAGAAAATACCTTATTCCGAAGTAAATTTCTAAATGCTGTTTTTAAGTAGTTGAAGATCATCTTTTAAATTTTTATTCGTATTTTAAATTTTCCACAGGATTTTCGGAAGCTGCTTTAACCGTGTGATAAAATACGGCAAGTACAGATATTAAAATGGAAACCATAAATGCAACTGCATAGATCCAGGGACTGATTTTTATGCTAAAAGCAAAATTGCCGAGCCATTCCTGCAAAACAAAATAGGTAACCGGAACAGCGATGATTAAGGCAAGAATATTCCAAATAATAAAATCGCTAAGGATTAGGGAGATGATTTTCATGACACTTGCCCCGTTTACCTTCCGAATGCTGATTTCTTTCCTTCTTTTCTGGATGGTAAACAACACCAATCCATACAACCCAAGACTGCAGAGGGTAATTGAAAGTATAGCAGCCAACAATACCAATTTACCTGATTGGGTTTCTTGCGCATACGACTCTATCAGTTCATTCTCCAAAAATTCGTAATCGAAAACAAAATCCGGGGCCACTTCATGAAATTTGCTTTCAATTTCGGTCAATATCTTGCTAATATTGTTGGTGTTAATTTTAATGCTTAGATGCGAGTAATGGCTGTTTCTCAGCCATAAAATTAAATTTTGTTGCTCTAGATACAATGGCTGATTGATAAAATCTTTAACAACCCCGATAATTTTCCCATAGTATTTCTGCCCGCTAATCAACATATAAATGCTTTGACCGACTGCGTCGTCAAACCCTAGTGTTTTCGCCAACTTTTCATTGACGATAAAATTTCCTTCATCAGTACCGAATCCTTCAGAAAAATATCTTCCTGCTACAATTGGGATATCATAGGTTATGAAAAAGTCATAATCGATCCATTTAAAAAATGAGAGTATCTCGATATTTTCATCCATCCCATCCCATTTTACTGTTGTATTATTTCCCCTCTGAATTACCGGATGCGGATAAGATCGGGTAATTGACAATATGGATGGGTTAGTTAAAAGAGACGTTTTCAGGACATCCATTTTTTCTTTGATTGTGTATTGATAAGGAATAATTACAATGCCATTTTTATTATATCCTAAATCTTTATTATTTAAGAAACTAAGTTGAGAGTAGAAAACAATAGAGGATGCAATTAACGAAATGGATAAAATATATTGCAGTATAATTAAAGTATTCCGAAGTGAAACTGATTTCAATTTTCCTTTAAACTTAAAGCCTGTTTTAACATTCGCTACCTTCCTGAAAATTGAAATTGGTTTAACTGCCGAAAAATATAAAGCAGGATATAAACCAGCCAGAAAAGTAATAAATATAACGATACTTATGATCACCAGAAAAAACTCAAAGCCGTAGGTGATTACCAATTCCAGATTTAAAAAGCTGCTGAACAAGGGCCTTAAAATTTCCAATAAAATTAAAGCCATCATAGCAGCCAAAATGGAGATAAAAAAAGTTTCGGCAAATAATTGAACAATCAGCCGTTGACGCGAAGCACCCACAATTTTTCGAATTGAAAGTTCTTTCATTCTTTTTAATCCTTGGGCAGTCGACAGATTGATGAAATTAAAACAAGCGATTAGCAAAATAACAAATGCAATTGCAGAAAAAATAAGAATATATTTTATCAAACCTCCGCCATTTCTATCATATAGGTGAATACGCAAGAATGGCTCTAAGGATAAAGTATTCACGTTCTCGGGCATATGCTTAATAATGGCACCTGATATTTTATCACTTACTACGTGGTAATCAAGATTATCTGCCAATTGAACATAAGCTGAAGGCCAGTTATTATGCCAGGTTTTTAAGGGTTCCATCCCAATGTCGGATGAGATTAAACAATCAATTTGAATATGTGAATTCTTTGGTATTTCTTTTAAAACCCCCGAAACCTTAAGTTTATAGTACCCGTCATCAATACTGATGATTTGACCGATAGGATCGGCATTACCGAATAACTTTGCTGATAATTTATTCGATAATACGATGGAATAAGGATCGCTAAACACAGTGCTGACATTACCGGTTTCAAGCGAAAAATCAAACATTTGAAAAAAAGTAGAATCGACAAAAGTATAGCTTGTGAAAAAATGATCATTTTCATGCGATACTTTTATTCCTTCAAGTTTGCAATAAAGGGTGGCATTAACAATTTCAGGGTAGTCTTTTTTTAACATTTGAGCCGTTGGCCCCGGACAACTCAGACTGTATTCACTTGTTGGCCATTTATTATTAACCCGATATAAGTTTTCCGCATTCTTATGAAAAGTATCAAATCCGGTTTCATAATTCATCCAAATATAGATGAGCAGGAAACAGGTGATGCCAACAACTAAGCCAAAAATGCTTATGATCGAAAATACTTTATTCCGAAGTAAATTTCTAATTGCTGTTTTTACATAGTTGATGATCATCTATTATGGTTCTTTATGTTGTTAAGATTAAATGGAATGGATAATTACTCAACACCTGTGCCAAAGACATTATCATTTGTTTTTCTGATACTTACAAAATTTTTAATTTTAATATTTGTTGGATATTCCAACACTCGTGTTTGTTTTTAATACAAATTATTTTATATCTTTATAACGTAAATTTAAATCTAAATATGGAGAATAAACAGGGAAGTATTTTAATTATAGATGATAATGAGGAACTGTTGTTGGCTTTGAAAGTTTTTCTGGCTCCGCATTTTTTAAAAATCGTAACTGAAAAAAATCCAAATCTCATCCCTGCTCTAATTAAAGATAATTTTGACATTATTCTCCTGGATATGAATTTTTCAGCAGGGATTAATTCAGGAAACGAAGGCTTTTTTTGGATGAATGAAATCCTAAAAATCGATCCGCTTGCATGCATTGTTTTCATTACAGCCTACAGCGATGTGGAAATGGCCGTGAAAGCAATAAAAGAAGGCGCTGCTGATTTTATCCAAAAATCGTGGGACGAAAAGAAAATTCTTTCAACTGTATTGTCGGCTTACAAATTGCGAAAATCGAAGCAGGAAATTCATCATCTAAAATCAAAACAAAAACATCTGAATGAAAACATTCAACAGCAACATCATTTTGTTCACGGGTCGTCCCCTTCAATTCTAAAGGTGATTGAAACCATAAAAAAAGTGTCGGCCACTGATGCGAATATTTTATTGTTGGGCGAAAATGGAACAGGGAAAGAAGTTGTTGCCCGAGAAATACATCAGCATTCAGCCAGAAAAAATGAGATTTTTGTAAAGGTTGACTTAGGGTCTGTCAGCGAAAGTTTGTTTGAGTCAGAATTATTTGGCCATGTAAAAGGCGCTTTTACAGATGCCAAAGAAGACCGTGCCGGAAGATTTGAAATTGCCTCCGGAGGTACCTTGTTTTTGGATGAAATTGGGAATCTCCCACTTCACCTACAATCAAAATTGCTAACGGTACTACAAAATCGTGAAATTACCAGAGTTGGTTCCAGTGTAACAATTCCCATTGATATCCGTCTTATTTGTGCCACCAATAAGGATCTTTACCATATGGTTGAAGAACACAGTTTTCGGGAAGATTTGCTCTATCGCATCAATACCATACAAATTGAGGTTCCTCCGCTCCGGGAGCGGACAGAAGACATTGAAAACCTCTCAGAAATACAGAAATAAAACGATTGGCATCAGTAAAGCAGCCATCGAAAAATTAAAAAAGCATTCATGGTTCGGAAATGTTCGCGAGCTACAGCATACCATTGAAAAGGCAGTTATCATGACAGAAGCAGAACAGATAGTAGCCAATGACTTCGCTTTTAGTAAAACCGCCCCAAAATCATTCGAAATTGAGAACTTCAATTTAGCCGATCATGAAAAGCAGATTATTTTGAAAGCCATTCAAAAATTTCAAGGGAATATGAGCTTAACCGCAAAAGAACTTGGAATAAACCGTTCAACACTCTACGATAAAATGAAAAAGTATGATCTTTAACCGCTTCAACTTATCGATCATACTTCAGGTTGTTTTGATCGGGCTCAATACCAGTTTATTCATCTGGACCTACTCCATGGAATATATGCTCATCACCAGGTATTCCTTAATTCTGCTTTGGTTCATTCAAATAATTTTCTTGATCAGGTATGTTCAGAAAACGAATCGGGAACTGAACCGATTCCTGCAATCCATCAAATATAACGACAGCACCATTAAGTTTAATAAAGACACCAAAAGCCCGTTTAACGAACTTTATCAAAGTTTTGAAGAAGTAGTAAATGCATTTGGCAAAATTAAAGCCGAAAAAGAAAGCGAATACCAGTTTTTTCAGGCAACCATCCAGCACATTGGGGTTGGAATTATTGCCTTTGACGAAAATGGTCATATCCATCTATGTAATAAAGCTGCCAACGAATTGCTAGGTCTTCCGGTATTTATAAACATCGAGGCATTAAATAAAATTAAATCCGGATTTGATGAAACTTTAAAAAAGCTTAAGCCAAATACGCCTGAACTTATAAAACTTAAAATTGGCCACGATTTAAAACAATTATCTTTTCATGCCACAAATTTCAAAATAGATAAAAAACCCATTATACTTGTGTCTATCCAAAATATCCGTAATGAAATAGAACAAGGCGAAATGGAAGCCTGGCAAGGATTGATTAGGGTAATGACCCATGAGATTTTAAATTCAGTTAGTCCTATTACTTTACTTTCTTCCGGGTTAATCAATAATATTGAAAGAAACAAGAACCAATCTTCAGGATTTGGGAAGGAAAACTTCAAAGATTTACTTCAAGGGCTGAAGGTTATTCAAAGCAGAAGCAAAGGTCTGTCATCATTTGTAGAAGATTACCGCTCGTCGATGCAAATTCCTGCTCCTCAATTTAAAGAACTAAAAATCAGTCAACTTTTTGAAACCATGGAAACTCTTTTTGCAGAAGAATTAAAACAAAAAAACATACAATTCAAGGCTTTTGGGGAAAATGATTTGAAAATTATTGCTGATCAAAAACTTATTGAACAAGTGCTTATTAACCTGATCAACAATTCCATATATTTTACATCGAAAACTGAACCCGCCGAAATTATTTTAAGCGCTAAACTTAAAGAACAAAATACCATCATCACAGTAACCGATAACGGACAAGGAATTGATGATGAAATCATGGATCAGATTTTTATCCCATTTTTCTCAACTAAAGAAAAAGGAAGCGGGATTGGGTTGAGCCTTTCTCGCCAGATTATGCGTTTACATAAAGGCACCATTTCGGTCGAATCAAAAAAAGATGTTGGCAGTACATTCACACTTAAGTTCTAAATTGTTAAATTTATAGCAATTAAAAAATCTCGATATGCAAAGCCTTCGTAAACTTTTTAAAAAAATCAAGAAAATAGCTAAGAAATTTTGGAGTTTTATTAAACGAATTTTTACAAAATTTCAAAAATGGCTGGTCAAGAACGGACCATCAGTGAATACGCAAAAGGGTGCAATCGTGTCCATATTTTTTGCAATTATTGTTTATCTGGGATATTTGGCTGCGATCACCCTTAGATCGGGTGAAGGAATTCTTTTTGACATTACCATCGGAATTGTAATTGCTGCGCTTTGTCTGGCACTATTGACTTTAGGTACCAGGTTCGTTTTAAGAATTGTATCGAAAATACCAATAAAATATGGTGGTTTATTTATCGCAGGATTGATTACCTTGATACTTTTTTCTGAATCTTCAAAGAACGCACTTCCATTTATAGCCTGGGTTTATTTAGCTTTTGCCCTTTTAGGAGGTTCAATTTATGCATTTTTCTTTGGTGGTTTTAAAAATACCAAGATCCTAAGCAAAGTGTTTGTCCTTCTTGCTTTTCTTATTTCTGTGGCAAGCATTGTTGTTTTCATTATTTGGCTTGGAAAAACAGGAACCGAAAAAGGCCTGATAAAAGTTGACAAATACGAATATCAACCATTGGCATTAGAAGATGTCCCAGATCCATCCATCATTGGAGAATATGTGGTAAAAACTACCAGTTATGGAAGTGGAAAAGATAGGCGGGATATTTTCGGGAAGGATGCCCATATCATTACGGAAAGTGTAAACGCAAAACCATTTGTAAATAAACTGAGTGGTCGTTTTAATAAACTTAGGTTGAAATACTGGGGGTTCAACCGAACCAAGTTTCCCATCAATGGTCGGGTTTGGTATCCTGAAGGAGAAGGTAAATTCCCATTGGTTTTAATTGTTCATGGAAATCACAGCATGCGTGAATATTCTGATCCCGGTTATGCCTATTTAGGTGAGTTTTTAGCAAGCAGGGGGTTTATTGTTGTTTCCGTAGATGAAAACTTTTTGAACGGTGACTGGACCCAAAACTATAAAACCGAAAGTGATGGCAGGGGTTGGGTTCTGTTGAAGCATTTATCGGTTTGGAGAGCATGGGAAAAAAATCCCGAAAATCCTTTCTATGGAAAAGTGGATATGGATAATATTTCATTGATCGGGCATTCGAGAGGTGGAGAAGCGGTTGCAATTGCAGCATCATTTAATAATTTATCCCATTATCCGGATGACGCGAAGGTTAAATTCGATTTCAATTTTAACATTAAATCCATTATTGCCATTGCTCCTGTTGATGGGCAGTACAAACCATCTGATCAACCAACTCCATTAAAAAATATCAATTATTTATTGCTTCATGGTTCACATGATTCGGATGTTTCTTCCTTCTCAGGCGACAAGCAATTTAAAAGGATTAAGTTTGACGATGGAGCATATAAATTCAAAACTTCGATCTACATCTATAGAGCCAATCACGGACAATTCAATACCGTTTGGGGAAACCATGACAGCGGTATGCCCGGCGCATTGCTGCTAAATACGAAAGCCTTATTGAAAGGTGAAGAGCAGAGGCAAATCGCCAAGGTTTACATGGGGGCCTTTCTGGAAATGACCTTAAAAGGAAATCAGTCGTACCTCCCAATTTTTAAAGATTACCGCTATGCCGAAAAATGGCTGCCCGAAACCCTATACATCAATCGTTTCGAGGATTCAGAAACTAATATTCTGGTAGATTTTGAAGAGGATATTGACGTAACCACAAGCACTATTGATGGTGGAAAACTCATCGGTGAGGAATTAAGAATATGGAGAGAAGAGGACTTTGGGTTTAGACAGGGAACCGGATTGCGTTTAAATAAAGCTGTTTATCTGGGCTGGGAAAACCCTGAAATCAAAAAAGATTCGATATCGCCGGACAGCACTGAAATGATTAGCAAGGTTGATACTATTCAGGAAATTGACACCTGTACTTTAGTTAAAACCTATCCTTCTTACACTTTTAAAATGCCCGATCCTGAGCAACTTGAAATATTGAAAAGTCAGGATTTAAGTATGGTATTTTCTGTTGCCCAGCTTGATGAAAAAGTACCTAAGCATGATAGCTTAGATACAGCCGAAGAAAAAGAAAACTGGTCGTTCAATGATGATAACAACAGTGATAAAGCTGAAAAGGAGAATGAGAACACCAATGAGAATCAGGACAAGAATAAAAATGTGAACAAAAACAAGGATGAGAAAAGCGACAAGAAAAAGGATAAAAAGAAAGACGATGAAAAAGACAAGCTTAAAATTCCGGTCGATTTCACAATTGAGTTAAAAGATGCAGAGGGACATATTTCATCTATTCCGGTTTCCGAAATTATTTCAATCATGCCTCCACTGGAAGTTATCTATACCAGATATAAGAAATTAGAAACAGATTTTGGTAAATCCAGCGAACCGGTTTTGCAAACGGTTAGCATTCCAATGGATTTATTTAAATTAAAGAATCCGGAGTTTTCAGTTGAAAATTTGGAACAGATCAAATTCATTTTCAATAAAACCTCAAAAGCAGTCATCATTTTAGATGAAATAGGGTTTCGGAAAGGGATCTAAACTTAGGGGTCATTCTTTCTATACTTGATGATTGGTCAGTTCGAGCCTGTCGAGAACTGTCCCATGATGCCTCTCATCTAGCTCGATACTCAGAAAAGAAAAGGGACGCCAACCGCCAATAGGCGGATGGCGTCCCTTTTCTTAAGGTAAACTAACCTATTCGTAATAAGCCATAATATTACCGGAAATAAGTTGTAATGAAATCTCGGCAAGTTTTGCTTGATAATGGATAGAAAACAATCTGTCCTTAGCATCGAGAAGGCTCTTCTGTACCTCACGAAGTTCTAGTCCTGAAAGACTTCCAAGCTTATAACTTTCCAATGCAATATCAAGATTCTCGGTAGCGGTTTGAACGTTTTGCTCTTCTAAATTTATAAGCCTCAGATTATTGGTATACGCATTATAAATGCTAATCAGATCGGCTTTGACACCCTGCTCAACTTCTGCATATTTCAATTCTTTATTTTGTATTTCAATCGAAGAGTTATTGAGGCTTCTTCTCTGATTAAATCCATCAAACAAATTCATCCCAAGTGTCAAACCATAGTTCATACCATTGGTTATTTGATTTTTATTCGTACTATTTGAATAAGTATTCAGATTATAACTATATCCGGATGATAAACTCAGATATGGATAAGACCTTGATTCTATCAATTTATAATCATATTCAGAAACTACCTTATTTTTCGATGCAATTAAAAGACTGGTATTGCGCATCAGGGTTTCTTCTAATAACTTTTCGTAGATAAACTGTTCGATTACATCAATAGTGGCATCTTTTGTTATAAATTCAGTTCCTAAATCCTCAACGGCCATGAGTTCGTTTAAGCCAATTTGAGCTGTTCTAACTACCTCAAATTGTTTAGAAAGTTTTGAACTGTCGGCATTTAAATACACACGCGATTGTAAAACCTGTAGTTTTGAACTAGAACCCAGTAGGTATCTTTCCTCATCAATCCTTAAACGTTCTTTTGAAAGTTCCATCGCGTACTTCATATTGTTTAGCATCTGAACCTGTTGGATATAATTATAATATCCCGAAATGATATTAGCAATCAAGTTTTCTGCCGACATTTGGGTATTTAACGCTCCAAGTTGTTCCAATTCACCTAGCTTTTTATAAGTAGTTTGAACACTAAACCCATCGAAAATAGTCCAACCCAAAGCTAATGCAGCATTGGCAGTAGTATTATTTACACCATTTGTTTTGGTTTGGCTACCATCAACCAAATTTTGAGTCGTGTTATTGAGAGTCCCGCTGTATCTACTGCTAAGATCTAGGCTAGGCAAATACCCTGCATTCCCTTTTGTGTAATTATTCTTTGTTATCGATTCACTGTTACGGGCAACACGAAGAGAAAAATTTCTTTCTAACCCTATCCCAATGCAATCTTTAAGCCCATAGACAGTTTGGGCCTTAATTGAAGATAAGGATGTTATTATGATTAAACTAAGATAAATGAACCTCATTTTCAGACTTTTTTGTTTCACTAGAAATAAATGTGTAAATAGCCGGGACTATATATAGTGTTAAAAAGGTAGATATTAATAACCCACCAATTACAGCGGTTCCAATTGCAACACGACTTTGAGCCCCTTCACCTAATCCAAGGACCAAAGGAGCAATTCCCAGTATTGTTGCCATACTTGTCATCAAAATAGGCCTGAAACGAGAGGCAGAAGCAAATTTGATTGCTTCCATCTTTGACATTCCTGACCGCTTTCGTTGGTTGGCAAATTCAACGATTAGAATACCATTTTTCGAAACAAGTCCGATCAACATGATGATTCCAATCTGGCTAAAAATATTCATGGTTATATTGAAGTACCACATAAAAATCAAGGCACCTGTTAGTGCTAATGGTACAGTCATCATCACAATTAGTGGATCTTTAAAACTTTCAAATTGTGCAGCAAGAACCAGGAATATTAAGATTAACGCAAGTACGAAAGCAAACATCAAACTTGACGAACTCTCTCTAAAATCTTTCGAATCTCCGGCCAGAGCGGTCCTGAAAGTATCATCAAGCACTTCAGCAGCAATTTTATCCATTTCTTCCAGACCCTCACTAATGGTTTTTCCTTTAGCCAAACCTGTTGAAATCGTTGCTGCTACAAATCGATTATAACGATAGAGCTGAGGAGGGGCTGTTTCTTCAGTAAAAGTAACAAGGTTATCAAACTGGATCATATCCCCATTATTATTTCGAACATACAAAGATTGCAGATCCAGTGGTTTGTTACGGTCATTTCGCGCAAGTTCGCCCAATATCTGATATTGTTTCCCATTCATGAAGAAATAACCGAACCGTTGACCACTGAGTGCCAATTGAAGTGTTTGACCAATATTTTGAGTAGAAACGCCCAAGGATGTTGCTTTTTCACGATTGATATGTATCCTCAATTCAGGCTTGGTAAACTTGAGATTAACATCCCCTTGCTGGAAAGTTGGATTATCCATTACTTTAGCCATAAATGGAGGAATGATATCTCTCAGCTTTTCAATTGATGTTGCCTGAAGAACGTACTGAATAGGTCGTCCGGAACGTCTTCCACCAAAAGTAGATTGTTGATTGACAAAGGCTCTCGCTTTGGTTTTTGTCCTGAGTACCTCAGCTAAATCATCTGCTATTTTTTGCTGGGTACGTTCTCTTTGATCCGGTTTTGGCAACATCACCGTAATATTCCCCGAACCACCTCCTCTTATCATATTGGTAATTCCATCTAACTCAGGAACCTCCTCAATAACTGCTTTCTCAATATCATCGGTATATGCTAGCATGAATTCATATGTCGCACCTTCAAACGCGGAAGTACTTACTGAAAGTTGCGAACGGTCCTCAAGCGGAGCCATTTCAGCCGGAATAACCTTCCAAAGTAAAATAATCAGACCAAAGGAAGCAGCTACAATGAAGAACGAAATCCAACGTCTTTCCAGAAATTTGTTCAGGCTTTTTTTGTATCCGGCATTCAGATTATCAAAGAAATGTTCTGTCTTTCTAAAAAACCAGCTATGTTCAGTCTGGCGCTTTAACAGCTTACTTGCCACCATTGGGGTAAGAGATAATGCAAGGAAGGCCGAAATTCCAACGGCACCTGCCATAACAATACTAAACTCGCGGAAAAGCCGACCTGTTAATCCCTCAAGAAAAACGATAGGGAAAAATACCGAAATTAATGTAATTGTCGTGGCAATAATCGCGAAATAGATTTCCTTTGAACCCGATAAAGCTGCTTCTAACGGACTCATCCCTTGTTCAACTTTTACGTAGATGTTTTCCATTACGACAATAGCGTCATCAACCACAATACCAATGGCAAGTACAATCGCGAGTAACGTTAAGACATTGATAGAAAATCCTGCAAGGTACATGATGAAGAAAGAACCAATCAATGAAACGGGAATTACTAAAATTGGGATTAAGGTTGCACGCCAGCTTCGCAAAAAGAAATAAATAATTATAACAACCAGAAAGAAAGCGATATAAATGGTATCTTTTACCTCTTTTATTGAGGAACGAATGTATTGGGTATTATCAAATCCGATTTTTACTTCAACATCTTCAGCTAAATCCTTTTTAATATAGTCGAGTCGACGATATACTTCATCAACAATATCGATATGGTTAGAACCCGGTTGAGGAACAATGGCACAACCAACCATCGGAATGCCATCCCGTTTAAGGATTCCTCTTAAATCCTCAGGACCTAATTCTGCTCGGCCAATATCCTGAAAACGAACAATCTGATCCCCTGATTGTTTAATAATCAAATCGTTAAATTCCTTGGGGGTAGTCATCAACCCAAGTGTTCTTATGGTCAACTGCGTATTATCACCTTCAATGGACCCAGAAGGTAATTCGACATTTTCACGATTGATTGCATTTCTCACATCCAGAGGGGTGAGTTTATACCCGGCAAGTTTAACAGGATCGAGCCATAATCGCATGGCATATCTTTTCTGGCCCCAAACCATTACACTGGAAACTCCGGATATGGTTTGAAGTTGTTCTTTCAGGGTTAATTCTGCAACTTCTGAAATCTCAAGAAGTGATCTCTTTTTGCTACCAACGGTTATAAACATGATTGGACTTGAATCTGCATCTGCTTTGGATACTGTAGATGGGTCACAATCACGCGGTAACATTCTCGCGGCTTGAGAAACTTTATCCCTTACGTCGTTGGCAGCAGTTTCCATGTCTACAGAAAGCTCAAACTCAACAGTAATTCTACTGTTCCCTTGACTACTTGAACTGGTTAGTGAACGAACACCTGGTATTCCATTGATTGATTGTTCAAGTGGTTCTGTAATCTGGGTTTCGATAACATCCGAATTTGCTCCAGGGTATGAGGTACTTACCGATATAATCGCCGGATCGACACTTGGGAATTCACGAACACCCAAATAGGTCAAACCTACAAATCCGAACAGTAAAATTACCAACGCCATTACCGTTGCTAGAACGGGTCTTTGTATACTGACTGATGAAAGACTCATAGTTTTAATTTTTATTCAAGAGTGTATCCAGAACTATAGGGAGGTTTTCTCTTAGTTGCAGGATTCCTGTTGTTAATAAAGTATCGCCAAATTTAAGGCCACTAGTGATCTGAATTTCCGAAGCCGTTCTGAGCCCAATATCAACTTTTATGGATTTTGCCTTCCCCGATCTGTAAACAAATACTTTTTCACCATCCATTTCAGGGATTAAAGCTTCAGTAGGAATTGAAATTGCATCCTCGATTTTTGACATCTGCAATGTTATTTCAGCATAGTTTCCGGATTTAAGTTCTTCATTTTTATTAGGATATAATCCTCTTAGGACTAGTGTTCTGGTTTCCAGATCAATCTTGGGATCAACGGCATATACATTTGCATCATAATAATCAATTTTATTCACAGTAAAAGTCAAGGGATAACCAATTTTTATTTCCTGTGCATATTTACCAGGGATTGAAAATTCAACTTTTAATGGAGTAATTTTAATAAGCTTTGCAATTTTTGTAGATGAATTTGCATAGGCTCCCTCGCTTAAATAACGCAAACCGATAATTCCGTCGAATGGAGCCCGAAGCTCGGTTTCAGAAATCCGGGCGTTGATAAGATTTATATCAGCCGATATCGTTTGGAGTTCAGTTACAATTTGATCGTAACTTTCCTGGCTTATGGCATCTTTATCGAGCAAGCTTCGTTGCCTGAACTCTTTTGCTTCAACTAGTTTCTGGTTCGCCTGTAATTTTTGCAATTGTGCCTGTAAAGGTTTATCATTTATTTTTGCAAGTAGATCGCCCTTTTTAACTCTCGTTCCTTCAGTAAACATTATGTTTACAATCTTCCCGGAAGTTTCGAACGACAAATCAACTTCCTCATCTGGGCGCAAGGTACCAGTTGATTCAACAATTTCACTAAGTTGCTGGGGTTTTATCAAATAACCACTTACATTGAGCACTTGTCGACTTGAATTCCGCATGGCATTTCCAGAACCTTCTGTTTTCGCGGTTAAAAGTGGCTTTACCTTTGGGTAAACAATAATGCCGGCAATAACAATAATAATGACAACTGTTAATCCCTGTTTTACAATTTTATTCATAAAAAAAATATCAAAGTAATAATATAATTTTATTCAATTATCTGAACAACTGGTACTATTTAAGCTTCTTATTAATAAACGTTTAATGTTTAACGACCACATTTAATGATTGTCGCAAAATTAGACAATTAATCAGGTCAAAACTTTCACTAATGTGTTAAAAAACTGCTAAAAAAGGATGTATGCTTCAGATATTCGATATACACAGAAAAGTTAACCACAAATCCGTGCATCTATCCTATCAAATCTTTGCTGTTTTTGACCTAATTTTTAGAATGATGCATATTGGGGCTAAAACACTTACAATTTACCAATAAATTTATCCCTATTTTATTGATTGTCCGTGAAACTTATGGAATAAGTACAATGGTAGAAATAATAAACTGAACCATTGGTAAAGCACATTTAACAATTATCATTTATCATTTATTTTATAGTCTTCCGGCAACATAGAGCCCACTTTCTTTTCGGAAATTGCACCGCTAAATACAATGCTATTATTTGGAATAATACCATTGGATCGAATCAGGCATGTATCACTTAAAAAGTAAATTTCGGATTGAATCGGCACCCAGGGTTTTTGGGTGGTTAAATCTTTCGGCTCTCCTTTTGAATTGCCGTAGTAAAAAAGGTAAAAATGTTTATTATTCAGACCCTTAATTTGCAATTCATCGTTCTCAATATAATTCAGATATTCATCAATTATAAATTCCTTGTATAATTTTTGTTTTGAGATGCTATCAATAATTTGCTCAAAAAGCTGATACCCACTTTCTTGTAGCTTTTTGTCATAAAGTGATCTGCAAAAATGCTGACTTGAATTAAAATAGGCTTTTTGCCTGTTTTTCTCAAATTTTTTCAGGTCCTTTTCTCGTTCTGTTTTATAGGGAATAAAATAATAATAGCCCAAAAAGGAAGTTTGAAGACCTCCATTTTCAGATGCATATTGAACAATAAAATCAACCAGCTCAATTTGCAATGTATAACCTAAAAGGGGCAAATTAACTGTTAAAGGTTCTTTAGCACTTGCTTTAAGATTGATTGCTCTATTCATAAATATTTCGGAGCTGTCTTTGGCCCATTCAACATCTCCGGAAACCCAGCTTTTGTCACTTAAAAAAATACTTTTCCCATCCTGGATTTCAGGAATTATCTTCATTCCCCATTTTTTCCGATCCCTGCTAAAAGAAAGAACCTCATCGTTTAACAATATGGCATTCTTGCCCCAATAATCAAACCCCAAAAACCACATTTTAAATTCATCGATGTTTTTTGCCCTTAAGTTTTTACCTTTCACATTTACTTCATCCATCTGCACTAACCTTTGAAATAATTCAACTTTTTTATGAGTTTCATTGAGATTTTCGACAGATAAAACTTTTGGCTCATAACCAATATGACTAATTACGATCTGGCATGGGATGCTCGTAACTGAAATTGAAAATGCCCCCTCATTATCCGTAGTCGTTCCAACAGTTGTTCCATTTATATAAACGGTTGCAAGTGGGATGGCGTGTTTTGTTTTTGCATCAGAAACAATGCCTGTTATATTTTGTTGGCCAAACACAATAGCAGGCAAAAAGAATAAAACATAAATTAACCGCATCATAACAAAATTATTACTCATACTTTAGCGCGTCAACAGGATTGGAATTTGCTGCTTTATAAGACTGGTAAAAAATAGTAACGAAGGCAATCACTATCGCTAAGATCGTTGCCAGAACAAACACAATCCATCGATTTTGCACCTGATAAACAAACGTCTGCAACCATTTATCCATATAATACCAGGCAGCAGGGATCCCAATTATTGCTGCAATCACAACCAATTTGATGAAATTCTTTGAAAGAATGATGATAATTTCTTCAATACTGCCACCAAAGACTTTTCTTACACCGATTTCTTTCGTCTTTTGTTTACTGATGAACAATGCAAGTCCATATAATCCCATTGCGGCGATAATGATGGCAAGAATGGCAAAATTGGTAAACATTTTTCCGGTACGATACTCTTCCATGTATTCATCTTCGACTATCTGAAACATAAATTTTGTGGTAATTTCTTGTGAGGGATCAATTTCATGAGAAACATTTTCAATTCTACTAATCAATCCCTGAACATCAGTAGTTTGGTATTTGATCCCAATACTTCGAAAATACTTCGGCTGTTCATCATATTTTAGGTAAATTGGGTAAATTCTATCCCTGAAAGATTTTACATGATAATCTTTTATTAACCCTATCACTTTAAATTCCTGGGTTTTATCATCACTTGAAGTAAAGGTTTTACCGATTGGAATGTCCCAATTCATTATCCTGGCAAGGGTTTCATTAATAATTACTTCATTCTTATTGACTGTACCATGTTCACTAAAGCCTTCTCCATCAATAATTTTTAATTTGAGTAAATCAATATAATTATTATCGACCAGATATGATATCAATGTCTGATTTTTCTCGATCCCCTCAGTTTTATAGTGGCCAACCATGATACTTCCAAAAGGAAAACCTGAAGCAATGGATGCCATTGAAATTTCAGGAAAACTGTTAAGTTCATTTCTGATTTGAACGGTAGTATTATCGTTAAAATCCTCCGCTTTATTTGAATTTTGATCTGTTTGTTTCATTTGTAATTCAAGGATTAAAACATTTTCTTTTTGAAAGCCCAAATCAGATTTTGAGGTATGCCTTATTTGCATATAAATAATACCTGTACAACAAATTAAAAAGATGGTAATTGCAAACTGTAAAACAACCAGGATGTTTCTAAAAAAGGCATGTTTTGATCCAAACACGAACTTTCCCTTAAGTGCATTAACCGGAATAATGGCTGATAAATAAAAGGCAGGATAGGTTCCCCCTAAAACCCCTGTCAGAAAAGCCAGCATAACAAATGTAAGGCTTAATGGCCAGTTACTAAGGTACTCAAAACTCAAATCTTTTTGCAAGATGTTGTTAAAAATGGGCAGCAATATTTCGGCCAAGGTCAATGCTAAAATCAACGAAACCATACTTAACGCGATAGACTCAAACAGTAATTGGCGAATCAATTGCTTGCGTCCTGCCCCTAAAACTTTTCTCATTCCAATTTCTTTCAGCCTTTTTACTGAATCAGTCGTATTCAAATTCATATAGTTAATACAGGCGATGATCAGAACAAAAATGCCAATTACGGCAAAAAGTATGACCCGAGATAAATCTCCTCCACCATCATGATATAAATAAATATCTTTTATTGCCTGAAAACTATGCTTGTAAACCTGATCAGGTTTATCGGAAAGAAATGTTTTGACAACAATAGGAAATTCATTCTTAAATTGCTCAAGCGGATACTCTTTACTTAACTTGATGTACGTACCGTATGAATTGTAATCAAGCCCCCACCCATCAATTTTATTTTCACCTTCCATTAGTTGGTAAAGGCTGGCAAAAGAACTGATCATATTGACTTTAAGATGTGTATTTTGGGGGGTATCTTCAACAACAGCAGTCACTTTATAAAGTTTCCCATTTTTAGCCTTAATAACCTCCCCAACTGGGTTTTTATTACCATAGAATTTTTCAGAAATATGCTTTGTCAGTACTAAAGAGAATGGTTCAATTAAAGCTGTTTTTGGATTTCCGAAAATGAAATCAAAGGTGAAGATCTGAAAATAAGTGGAATCGGCATAGAATATTTCTTCCTCAATTGAGTTTTCCCCAATTTCAAACTTCAAATCTTCAGGCCTGCTTATCCTTGTTTGTGCAATTACTTTTGGGAATTTTTCAACCAAATATGGCCCCATTGGTGCACATACCCTTGTATTTCCAATACTATAACCGCCCAGCTCAACCACTTCGTCAATCCGATAAATCTGCTTTGCATCCTTATGATACGCATCGTAGGTTAATTCATTTTGGACGTACAAAACAATTAATGATGCGATAGCCAAGCCAAATGTTAATCCAAAAATATTTATGGCTGAAATCGTAATATTTCGTTTCAGGTTTCTTAATGCTATTTTTAGGTAGTTCTTGATCATGGCTATTTTTTTAGCAAGCCGAATGCTTGAATTTAACAATTATTTGAGTAGCTATTGTCAATTGATATGCCAAACTTACATCAGGTTGATATATAACTTAATACAAAGTTGTGCAATTTTTAAGTGGGTAAATTTTTCACACTTTTCGGGTAATTTTTACTCATTTGTAAAAATCAATTCTATATTTGTGTTGATTAACAAAGAACATGAGAAAAGGAAAAATATTAATTGTTGATGATAACGAAGAAATCCTGCTTGCCCTAAAACTTTTTTTAGGAGAACAGTTTGAAGTTGTGACCGAGAAAAATCCAAATCTGATCCCTTCATTGCTCAAGCAAAATTCGTTCGATTTATTTATCATCGACATGAATTTTTCGACAGGGAAAAGTACCGGAAACGAAGGCATATTCTGGATGCGTGAAATTTTAAAGATGGATAAAGAAGCCATCATCATCTTTATTACAGCTTATGGAGATATCGAATTATCGGTAAGGGCCATCAAAGAAGGAGCCACCGATTTCATCCAAAAACCCTGGGTTGACGAAAAGCTTTTGGCAACGGTTTTATCGGCATATAAACTTCGCAGTTCGCGCATGGAGATCCAAAAACTTAAGGCCAAACAAGCACATATCTCACAATCGGTAGCTGATGAACAACCTTTATTTTTTGGTGAATCAACAGCGATGAAAACAGTTTGGGAGACCATCCGAAAAGTTGCAATTACCGATGCCAACATTCTGATTCTGGGGGAGAATGGCACAGGCAAGGAGCTTATCGCGCGGGAAATTCATAAAATTTCGAACCGGTCGAAGGAATTATTTGTTAAGGTTGATTTAGCCTCATTAAGCGAATCGTTGTTCGAAAGTGAATTATTCGGTCATAAAAAAGGTTCTTTTACCGACGCAAAAGAAGATCGAACAGGTCGCATTGAGGTAGCATCGGAAGGAACTTTGTTTTTAGATGAAATCGGGAATATTTCTTTAAATCAACAGTCGAAATTGTTATCAGTCATTCAAAACAAGCAAGTGACCCGAATTGGCGATAACAGGAATATACCCATTGACATTCGTTTGATCACTGCAACAAACAAGCCTTTGTACGAAATGGCCAAAAATTCGGAATTCCGTGAAGATTTGTTATATCGCATCAATACCATCCAAATAGAAATCCCGCCTTTGCGAATACGAACTGAAGATATTCCACCTTTGCTCGATTTGTTCATGAAAAAATATTCGGAAAAATACAAGATGCCTTCATTAAATTACAACAAAAAGCATATCCAGAATTTGCAGAAATATTCATGGCCCGGGAATATCCGGGAATTTGAACACCTCATTGAAAAGGCAATTATATTAAATGATCTTGAAGCCTTTAATGTCAATGAATCGGCTTTATCCATGCAATTGTCAGGTTCGAATGATTCATTAAATCTTGAAAACAACGAAAAACAACTCATCCTGAAAGCCATCAATAAAGCAAAAGGTAATTATTCGTCGGCAGCTGATGTATTAGGGATCAGCCGTAAAACCTTGTACAATAAACTTAAAAAATATGGTCTATAATCAATTCAACTTCCGTATTGTTTTCAGGATAATTTTGATTGGGTTAACCAGTATATTGTTTTCATGGTCATTATATCAGGAACATCTGCAAATAGCCAGATTTACCTTTCTTGGCTTATTTATTCTGCAAATATTCATGCTGATAAATTACATTAAAAATTCCAACCGACGATTTGCCCGATTCATGGAATTGATCAAAAATCAGGGCTTGATGGAACGCTTCGAACAAATCAATGCCGGCGATTCGAATGAAAAACTAAACCAGCTATATAATGAAATCATTCAGTTAATTGCGAATTCTAAACTTGAGAAAGAAGGAGAGCATTTATATTTTTTGCAAACCCTCGAAATTATTGGAACATCGATTATTTCGGTTGATGAGCATGGAAAAATTGATCTGATAAATAAAGCTGCCCGAGAATTACTCAATATCGAGAACATCAGAACCATTAATCAGCTTAGGGAATTATATCCTGATTTCGTTGCACATATGGATAATTTAAAAAACAATGAACAAAGTTTATTTAAGTTAAAGGTTGGTTCGGAAATGCTGATGTTGAATATCAGTTGCAGTTGTTTTAAAAACCAGGATAAAAATTTACGTTTATATTCTTTTCAAAACATCAGTACTGAACTTGATAATGAAGAACTAGATGCCTGGCAAAAGTTGATTAAGGTAATGAGGCATGAAATCATGAATTCGATTACTCCTATCCATTCACTGACCAACACCATTATCCGATTATTATCCGACAATAAAAAAGCCAAAACCATCGATCAACTTTCATCCGAAACCATTGAAAAAGCTTTGGAAGGATTGAATGCCATCGATAAACGAAATCAGGGATTGTTAAAATTTGTCGAATCTTACCGGAACCTTACAAAAATCCCTTTACCCGTTTTCGAAAAAGTGGAGGTAAGCGCACTTTTTGACAGCATCAATATTTTATTTAGTGAGGAGCTAAAATCAAAAGGGATTAAACTTATTTCAATCATTTCAACAACTGAATTAATCCTTACGGTGGATGAAAAACTAATCACCCAAGTGCTTATAAATCTGATAAAAAATTCAATCGATGCACTTAGTGGAATTGATAATGGACAGATCATTATTGAAGCCTTTCGAACTGACAAAAATGAAGTGTTGATCCAAATTAAGGACAATGGGATTGGCATTTCAAAAGATGAAATCGACAAAATTTATATTCCTTTCTACACTACAAAAGAAAATGGCTCTGGAATTGGGTTGAGCCTCTCCCGGCAAATTGTTAGGATGAACAAAGGAAGTATTTCTGTTCAGTCTATTCCTGGAAAAGAAACCATTTTTAGTTTAAAATTTTAAGTCTGCAAAAGCAAGGGATGGATTCCCCAATTGGGGAATCCATCCCTTGCTTTTCTATTCATACCTCAAACTATCCACCGGGTTCATGATTGCTGCACGATAAGATTGAATGCTCACCGTTACTAATGATACTATTACAACAGCCAAACCGCTCAGAACATAAATCCACCATTCAATAATTACCTGATAGGTAAAGTTATTTGTCAACCATGTTTTCATCAAAAAATAAGAAATGGGTACCGAAATTATAAATGCCAGCACTACCCATTTCACAAATTCAAAGGACAACATTTTAATAATTTGTATAACAGCACCACCATGAACTTTACGAATCCCGATTTCACGTTTCCTTTGATGAATCATATAAGATGTCATCCCCAATAATCCCATGCATGCAATAATCAATGCAAAGATTGAAAAATAGCTAACTATCTTACCCAAACGTTCTTCAGCTTTATATTGTTTATCCATTACCTGATCAACAAACTCAAAATCGAAAGGATCCTGAGGATATTTTTTGATCCATGCTTTTTCAATGTTTTCAATTGTTGCCAACTGATTCGATCCTGAAATACGAATCAGAATTTCATCCATGTTATCAAAAAAGGTAATAAACAATGGCTCAATAGGTTGGTGCAGACTTTGAAAATTAAAATCTTTCACAACACCTATCAATTTTAATCCCCAAAGTTTAATTTGATAAGGATCGTCCCAGCCAAATTTTTTCACAGCAGCTTCATTAACCATATAAGATTTCCTGATATCAGCATTATCTTCACCAGAAAAATTCCTGCCACTTACCAAATTTAATCCCATTAAATCAACAAACTTATCATCACAATATAGATGGCGCATTTGAATTTCCTGCCCATCATTAACATCGTACATCCCATTGGTGATATCCCCGGGTACGCCATTGCAAAAAGATACCATTTCAACACCGGGAATTGTTAGCAATTCATTTTTAAATGCCTGGGCATTTTTATACGGTTCATCATTCGTTTTTAAGCGAACAATATTTTCTTTATTGAAACCAAGATTGATATGCTTTACAAAATTGATCTGTCGATAAATAACAATGGTTCCAACAATCATGATCAGAGAAATAATAAATTGAAAAACCATCAATGTTTTTCTGGCAATCACACCGCTTCTGCTTTTTGAAACCTTGCCTTTAATTACCTCAACAGTTTTAAAAGAAGTCAAAGCGAATGCAGGGTACAAACCTGAAATAATTCCCACAATAATTGCACCCAAGATAAAAATGAAGTTAAAAGGAAATCCGTAAAAAGCCTTTACACGCAGATTTGTTTCAGCCAGTCGGTTAAACTCAGCAATTGAGAGTTCGGCCAAAAAAAATCCAAGGATCAGTGAAATAAGTATCAATAAAACAGATTCAGTTAAGAACTGTTTCATCAATTTTTGTTTGTAAGCTCCTACCACTTTTCTGATCCCAACTTCTCTCGCACGAGCACTGGCTCTTGCGGTTGTTAGATTGATATAATTAATACAGGCGATAACTATGATGAATAACGCGATCCCGATAAACAACATTACAAATTGCTTATTCCCGTGACTAAAACCTTCCGGACCCCTCACTTTCTGGTTAAAATAAATATCCAAATAGGGCTGCAAACCCCAATTAGTGTTCCGTTTGAATTGTTCCAATAAATCCTTACTTAATTTTGCTTCTAGTTGGGGTACATCCGAATTTTCTTTTAGCTGTACAAAAGTGGTCATCGACCAGTTACCTGGATTAGTTAGCATATCTGGAGCCAAAGTATTTAAGCACAAAACCGAAACAAAACAATCTGCTTGATATGTGGAATTTTCAGGTAAATCAGGGATTACTGCATTCACAATAAAATCATGGTTTTTGTCCCAGTTTACACTTTCACCAATTGGATTTCGATCTCCAAACAAAGCTTTAGCAGAACTTTCGGTTAATACCATCCCATTATCCCCGTCTAATGAATGTTTTAGACTTCCTAACAAAGCATTGCTCTTGAAGATCTCAAAATAATTTGAATCTACTGTTCCTATGTTATCAAAATATACAAAAGTGCCGTCCTTTAAAAAAATCTCTCCATCGAACATATAGGATCGGCAAACTTGTTCAATTTCAGGATATCGTCCATAAATGAACTCTGCAAACATTCCACCACTATAGATATGGCTGTTGTTTTTCTCCAATAAACAATAGATATTCTCTTTGTTTTGGATATGGCTATCAGTGGTCAGTTCGCTTGTGATATAAAGCGAAAGCAAGATGAATAAAGCAAAGGCGATACTCAATCCAAATAGGTTAATTAAGGAGAAGGTGATATTTTTCGTAAAACTCCTTAGTGCTATTATAATATAAGATTTAATCATGATTCAGTTTTATTTATTATTCGTATCTCAAACTATCTATCGGATTCTTAATGATCACTTTCCATATTTGAATGGTTACAGTAATCATTGTTATTACCAAGGCTGACGCTCCTGCAATGGCATAAATCCACCATGAAAATTGGGTTTTATAGGCAAAATTTTCCAGAAGTGAATTTACTAAAAGCCAGGATAATGGGATTGAAATGACGAATGCAATGGATATCAATACAACAAATTCTTTACTCAAAAGAACTATTATATTTTTTAATGATCCACCCATCACTTTTCGGATCCCAATTTCTTTGGTTCTTTGTATAATCAGATAAGATGATAAGCCCAATAATCCCAGACTGGCAATAAAAATGGAGAAAACAGAAAAATACATGAATACTTTCCCCAATTGCTCTTCCCTTCTATACTGTAAATCAAAAACTTCATCTACAAAATTATAATCCATGACAAGATCAGGAAAAAAACGATCCCATAGTTTTTCTATGTCTTTCATCGTTTGATCTATATTGTTAGGATTCATTCGGATACTTAAATCTGAAAATTTGGGAATATTGGTTATAAACAAAGGTTCGATTGGCGTATGTAATGACTTGAAATTAAAATCTTTGACGACTCCGATACATTTGCGTCCATAAATTTTTGCATTATAAAGGTCCCTTAAATCAAATTTCTTCAACGCTTCTGAGGTGATTAAAAATGAATTATTTTGATCATCAATGTTGTCAACTTTAAAATTCCGACCTTCTATTATTTCCAACCCATATAAATCAATAAACTCAGATTCAACCATAATATGCCGCATTTGAATTTGTTCGCCCGTAACACTATTTTTGCCAACCATTCCGTTTCTAACACGTCCCGGGATTCCCTCTGAATATGTGGCAGTCTCAACAGTAGGGATATTTAATAATTCCTTTTTGAAAGTTTTTATTTCACGCATAATGCTATCCTGTTTTCCTTGCAATGGTGGAAGATTCAAACAAACGATATGATCCTTTTTAAAACCAATATCCAAATGTTTTACAAAACTTAATTGTTTGTAAACGGCAATGGTAGCAACCATTAGACAAATTGAAATAACAAATTGAAAAACCAATAAAATCCTTCTTAAAAAAGAGCCTCCTATTTTACCTGATCTTGTGCCTTTTAGTACTTCTGTTGTTTTAAATGAAGTAATAAAAAAGGAAGGATACAAACCCGAAAGAAGTCCAAATATAATACCTGACAAAATGATAAAAGGAAGGAATTTAATTGAGTAGAATGTTTTAACTAATAGGTTGCTATTAACGTAAGTATTGAAAATACCAATGAAAAGTTCCGCGAGAACAAAACCCAGAAAAAGTGAAAACAGGCTAATGATGCAGGATTCTACTAAGTACTGCCATACCAACACATTCCTACTGGCCCCAACTACTTTTCGTAGCCCGATCTCTTTCGCCCTTAATGGAGCACGTGCAGTTGTAATATTGATGTAATTAATACTGGCAATAACAATAATAATGATTACAATCACAATAAATAAAATCATTAAATTTTTATTTCCGTGTGGTTCATCATCACTTATGGTATTATTATAATAGATATCAGATAAAGGCTGTATCGTAAAATCCGACTCCCGATTAAATCGTTCAACAATCATCGGCTGAAGTTTTTCGTGAAATTTATCAACATCCACTTTTTTATTCATTAATAATAGGGTTGATACTGACCAAAAGCCTTCATTTGTCCACAGTTCAGGACGCCATTCTTTCATAACATCAAAAGGGATTAAAGCCTGAGCACTATATGATGAATTGGCAGCAAAATCATCAATAACACCGCTCACCCTTAAACTATATGCATTATTCAGTTTAATAATTTTATTCATAGGATCCTCATTCCCAAAAAATCGACTGGCTGTACTTTTTGTTAATACAATTGAATTGGGATCACTAAAGACTGATCCACTGCTCCCAATTAAGAAATTATAAGAAAAAATATCAAAAATGCTGGGCTCACACATGAACACCTTATCAAGATTATACTCATGATCTTGATAATACCAATTTCCCCCAAATAAAGCATAACGGCATGTTTTTTCAACTTCAGGAAAATTATCCTTAACATACTCGGCAAAAAAAACATTGGTTTTTACTCTTTTATTTGTAAGATTAACCAAACGATATATCTGATCTCTTTTTTCATGAAACTTATCTGTTGACATTTCAGCATAGACATAAAGCATCAAAAGAATGCCCAGACAGATAGCGATCGTCAATCCAAAAACATTAATAAAGGTGAAAACTTTATTCTTACTAAAGTTTCTAAGTATGGACGTAAAATAAGATTTGATCATTCTGAGTGAATTTTATGCATAGGTTAAGTCAAAGCCAATGCCAAAATATTTTAGTGGTTCTTTTTCAATGACTTAACTTATTATTAATGATGAATTATTATTAAACTGTTCAGAGTCTGGACAATTAGCGTTCGGCATCTGAACAAAATTATTATATTTGTTTTTTAATAAGCTGTCTTTCAATGAATCCGACCAAAGGAAAAATATTAATTATTGACGATAACGAAAGCATTCTGCTTACACTTAAGCAATCATTAAAGTACGAATTTGAGGAAATAGAAACTGTTCGCAATCCCAATTTAATTCCAAACCTTTTGAATGAAAAAGATTGGGATCTTATTTTGCTGGATATGAATTTTAAGGCTGGGGTGAATTCAGGGAATGAAGGTTTGTTCTGGTTAAGAAAAATCAAGGAAAGCAATCCTGAAATTCTGGTTATTTTGATCACAGCCTATAGTGAAGTTGATATTGCAGTGAAAGGGATCAAAGAGGGAGCTTACGATTTTATTACCAAACCCTGGGACATCGACAAACTGATTGCCAGTTTGCACGCTGCACTTAAACTGCGTGAAGCAGAACGAAAAGTTAAAAAACTAAAGGGATTTCAAGAGGTATTGATAGAAAATTCCTTGAATGTTCAGAATGATTTTCTGGGATCATCACCAAAAATGACCGAAGTTTTTAAAACCATCCGTAAAGTGGCAGCTACCGATGCAAACATTTTGATATTGGGCGAAAACGGAACAGGAAAGGAATTAGTAGCCAGTGAAATACACAAATTCTCAGGGCGAAAAAAAGAATTATTCGTGAGTGTTGATCTGGGTTCGATCAATGAAAATCTGTTTGAAAGCGAAATGTTCGGACATAAAAAAGGTGCCTTTACCGATGCACAAAGTGATCGAACAGGTAGATTTGTAGCAGCATCAGGTGGAACTTTATTTCTGGATGAAATTACCAACCTCTCGATGAATTTACAATCAAAATTGTTGCGGGTTTTGCAAAGCAGGGAAGTAATCCCGGTGGGTTCGGACAAGGCCTTGAAGATTGACATCCGTTTAATTTCAGCTACTAACAAAAATCCATTTTTACTTATGGATCAGGAATTATTCAGAGAAGATTTATTGTATCGGTTAAATACCATAAAAATTGAAATCCCACCACTACGTGAAAGAGGTGACGATATTCTGATCATAGCAGATTTTTATCTTAAACGATATTCCAAGAAATATAATAAAGGAGAAATCAAGATCAGCAGTACAGGAATTGATGCCCTGCTAAACCACAGTTGGCCCGGAAATGTAAGAGAGTTAAAACACACTATCGAAAAAGCAGTAATCCTGGCAGAATCCGACATTCTTAGGCCGGAAGACTTTCGGATTGAAATAAAACCCAACAACAATTGGGATTTGGGCTCTTCAAACAAACTTGCTGATGTTGAAAAATACATTGTTAAAAAAGTACTTGACAAACATCAGGGTAACCTGACCAAAGCCGCCCAGGAATTGAATATTTCGCGTACCACCCTCTATCTAAAAATTGAAAAACATGGGCTTTAACCGATTTTATGTCTCCATCATCCTTCGGGTGATACTGATTGTTATCATGGGTGTTTTATTTGCTTTTATGATAAGGCAAGAAGATAAAATCATGGCAAGCATCATCTCATTTGTTCTAATTGTGGCCCAAACGATTTTACTCATCAATTACATTAATAAAACAAACAGAAACCTCGCCGCATTTTTTCTCAGGATTCAATCAAAAGATACAGCCGTAAATTATCAGGATGAGCATGTAATGAAAAACTTCAAAGGGCTTAATTTTTCATTTGATTACATCAATAAAGAATTACAACAAATACGCATTGAAAATGAGCAAAAAACCCATTATCTGAATACTATTGTAAATCATGTAAAAATTGGCATTATCGCTTTTGATGATAAAGGTAAAATTGAGCTTTTTAATCCTGAAGCATCAAATATCCTGCATTGCGAAGCCTGCAAATTTATGAATACCTTATTCGAAAAATGTCCCGACTTTCATCAGGCAATTACTGATTCGAAAACCGAGAAAACCCAAGTCGTAAAAATAAACCTGAATGCTGAAATCCAAAACCTGGCGATCAAAAGGACCCTCATCCAAATTGGTTCAAATACCATCCATATTATCTCTTTTCAAAATATCCGTCGTGAACTTGATCATAACGAATTGGAATCGTGGCAAAAACTGATTCAGGTTTTGAATCATGAAATCATGAACTCTCTCACACCCATTACTTCCTTATCAAAGGTGATCAGGCGCTACATCCATCAGGATGGAGTGATTAAAAAAGCATCTGAATTGGATGATGAAATTATTAAGGACATCGCGATCAATACCGAGATCATTGAAGAAAGAGGAAGAGGCTTGGTTGATTTTATCGAGGTTTATAAAAACGTCACCAAGAACCCCAAACTTAATCTGACAAAGTTTAAAATTACCCATACCGTTGAAAAAATTCAAAAATTTTATCAGGATAGGTTCAGGTCCGAACAAATTGAATTTGAATATCATATTGATCCTGATCTTGACCTTTTTGCGGATGAATCGCTCATCGAGCAAATGCTGATCAATCTCATAAAAAATTCATTGGAGGCACTTGTTGATAGTCCAAATCCGAAAATTAAGATTACAGCAAAAAAATCGAGCGAAGGAATCTTAATGATCAAAATAGAGGACAACGGTTATGGAATACCAGAGTCTGAGTTAGACAAGATTTTCATTCCATTTTATTCAACCAAAGAAAACGGTTCAGGCATCGGCTTAAGCCTTTCGCGTCAAATCATGTATCTGCATAAAGGAAGCATCTCGGTTCAGTCAATCCCAAAAGAAAAAACAACTTTTACATTGAATTTTTAGGTTAGCAACCCTAAGGGATGGCTTCCCCAATTGGGGAAGCCATCCCTTACTTCACTATTCATATCTCAAACAATCTACCGGATTTCTTAAGGCAGCCATAATCGTTTGATAACTTACGGTAATTAAAGCTATTAATAGTGAAATGATTGCGCCTATTACAAAATAATACCAGGTTAACTCGATTCGGTACGAAAAATTCTGAATCCAGTCCGACATAAAATAATATGCAGTTGGCCAGGCAATGATGTTTGCAATCAGTACCCATTTTACAAATTCAATATTAAGCAATCGAACAATGGTTAGTACCGAAGCCCCATTCACTTTTCTGATCCCGATTTCTTTCGTCCTGATTTCGGTAAGAAATGAAGCCAACCCAAACAATCCAATACAGGCGATAAAAATCGCAATGATTGAAAAAGCAGTAAACAGCTTACCCATCTTTAAATAAGAAAGGTAGCGGCGTTCAAAATTTTCTTTTACAAAACTATATTCCAGTGGCATTTCGGGAACCAATTCATCCCATTTGGCCCTAACCTGCTCAATTTGACTTTGAGTGTTTGCTTCGTTCAGATTTAAAATCAGCGTATTCGTTCTTGAAGGATAATAATGTATGAGCATAGGGCCAATTTCATCCAACAATGAAGTATAATGATAATCCTTAACCACTCCGATCACTTTATAGGCCCTTGAATCTTCTCTGGTTGGATTGGTCCTGATTATTTTTCCGATTGGTTCGTCCCACTCCATTTGCTTTTGCAAGGTTTGATTTATAACGATGGCCATTGAATCGGTGCCAAATTCATGTGAGAATCCCCGGCCTTCCACAAATTTCATTTCAAAGGTGTCAAAAAAATCTTCATCGGTAGTCAAATTAAACATGATAATCGGTGTATCCGGATCCTTTCCTTCAGGGAAATATCCTGTTCCATTAATCGTTGATCCCGGAAGGCTGGTGGCTGTACTAATATTTTTCACGACGGATAATCCTTTAAATTCTGCTTTTAGGATTTCAATTTTCGAAATCAAGTTTTGATTGCGAAGTTCAATCACCATTTTATTTTCTTTGTTAAAGCCCAAATCTTTATGGTTCATATAATTGAGCTGACTGTAAATAATCCCTGTACAAATAATTAGTACAGTGGCGATGGTAAATTGCAGGACCACCAATACATTGCGAACATACGACTTCTTTTTACCGGTAATTCCACCTCCTTTCAATGCAGAAATGGGTTTGAAGGAAGAAAGATAAAAAGCAGGGTAACTTCCTGCCACTAATCCGACAACAATGGTCAATATTAAAAAAAACAACAGGATAATTAAAAGGTTATTAAATACGGTAAGTGTTCCCTGGGTTAGCACCAAATCACTAAATCCGGGCATACTAACTTTAACAATTACAACCGAAATAATCAGTGCAATAAAACTCAACAATACCGATTCGCCTAAAAACTGCCTGACCAATTGACCCTTTACAGCACCATGAATTTTTCTCATTCCAACTTCCTTAGCTCTTTTGAAAGATCGGGCCGAAGCTAAATTCATATAATTGATACAAGCAATAATCAGGATAAAAATTGCAATTGCCGAAAAAATATAAATGTATTTGATGTCTCCATTTGTTCCTAACTCTCCACGTAATTTTGAATATAAATGAATATCAGTTAAAGGTTGCAGGTACAATTTAAAAATCACATTCGCCTGTTTTAAGAAACTCATATGACGATCTTCAAAATCTTTAAATTTATCCTGAAAAGCACGATAATCAACATCCTTATCTAACAATATGTAAGTATTTTTTGATACAGCGCCCCAATTTACCAAACCGGATTGAGGATCCCCACTTAATGTAGAGGCTGAAAACAAAGCGTCAAATTGAAAATGTGAATTGCCCGGAACATCTGAAACTACTCCGGTAATTGTAAAATTGGAATTGTCGTTAATGCGCAACACCTTACCAATCGGATCCTCTTCGTTAAAGTATTTACGGGCCAGTTTTTCGGTAAGGACCATACTATTCGGAGCCGTCAATACCTTATCTGCTTCCCCTCTGATCAGCTGAAAAGAGAAAATATTGAAAAAAGTTGAATCAGCGTAATAAAAATTCCCTTCATAAAATTTATTTTCACCCTGTGTAACCAGGATTTTTCTGCCGGTTTGAAAAATCCGTGTTTGTTTTAACACTTCCGGATAATCTTCATCCAATGCCGGCCCCATAGGTCCACTGGTCAGAGCAAGATCCATTGGCGTACCACCAATATTTGCATCAACACAAACCCGGTAAATTTGCTCGGATTTTTCATGAAATTTATCGTAACTCAGTTCATACAATACATAGGTTAAAATAAGGATGCAAACAGAAATGCCAATAGCCAAGCCACCAATATTAATAGCCGAATAGGATTTTTGGCGGAATAGTACCCTAAGGGCTGTTTTTAAATAATTTGTAATCATTTTTCAATCAGGTTTATGAAGGTATAAAGTTAATAAATAATATTATATAACTAATTTTTTAGTTACTAAAACAACAATGCACCTGAAAATATATTTAAATAAGATGAATTTTTAAACAAAATACTACAACTAAAATTAAGAATGATATTTTACCCTATTATTCTTAACCATGTTAAATAAACTCAAGGGCGATGGAGGTTCCTTCACCCTTGAGTTTTGATTTGAAATAAAGAAAATTCTTAAAGTTGACTATCCCCGTGGCAAGCCAAGGGACTTTATTTCAGTAAAAAGCTGAAAACCGAATTTTCATTATTTCACCCCTCTGTCAGTCATTCGACTGACATCTCCCCT
>PHDM01000178.1 GCA_002840985.1 Bacteroidetes bacterium HGW-Bacteroidetes-17 | reverse complement strand
TATTGAACACCTCCTGAGATTGCCCATTGCGCAAATTTTAAATGTGCCCCGGTAATATCTTTTTTCTCGCTTGGATATGCAAAAGTTTCATAGATATGAATAGCCCAAGGTAAATTATTTACTGTTTTGTAATAAACACCAGCCGAAGGATTAGTATTATCATCATAAGTTCTGAACTTACTTTCATCTGCTAAGCTTGTAGGCGGATAATCAGGTAAGTGTACTTCTATACCCCGTACCTTATTTACTATCAAAAATGGATTAAAATTTGAGATATCCAGATCGTTAAAACTATACTTATTCACAGGGAAATTAATAATAATCTTAATGGTATCAGGAGTAATATAAGGAGCAGCAGGATCTGTATTAACACCTATTCCAATTCCGGGATGCTGCATTTGATTGAATGCATTATCGTAAACAATAATAGTAGGTTTCGATTGACCTGCTTCAGTTCCATTACCATTTAAATGGATGAAATTTTCTGTCAAACTGTACCCGCTAACATTTAAATCACTTGCGACTATATTACTTGAAAGTTGGAATCCAAATCCATTTTCCAATGCAGCACCAAATGCTTTGATAATAAAAGTTCCAGTAACCTGATTAACTTTATTGTTGGTATTTGTTTTAATCTCAAATTGATAATCGAGCACTAAGTCATTGAAATCATAATCGCCTTTTCCCGGCCATAAATCTTCATATGCCAAAGTTCCATAACCTGAAGCAGGAAAATGATTGATGATATCATTTGGATCTTCAACTTCAATAGTTTTTGTAGAACTGTTATTAGTTGAATTTGGATCGGCAGTGGTACTGGTTACAGAAGCTGTGTTTGCTATATTTCCGGATGCATTTGCTTTCGCAGATACCGTTAATGTTAAAGTTACTGTAGCTCCGTTTGAAAGGTTTCCTATTGTCCAGTTTGGAGCACTCCATGTTCCGTCAGAAGCATTAGCCTCTATGAAATTTAAGGAAGATGGTAACAGGTCCTCAACACTTACTCCAGTTGCCGCATCAGGACCATTGTTTTTCACACTTATGGTATAGGTGAAAGTTTCACCAGGTTGAACTGGGTTTTTAGAGGAAGTTTTGCTTATCTCTAGGTCCGTACTTAATTCAACTGTTTGTATTGCAACAACTTTATTCGCTGTATTGTTCTCTGTATTTGGATCGGTTGTATTACTATTAACCGTTGCAGTATTCACAATACTTCCCGATGCATTTGATTTTACTGAAACTGTCAAGCTTAGTATTTTTGTAGCACCGTTTGCAATATTTCCAATTGACCAGTTTGGAGAACTCCATGTCCCATTAAGAGTATTTGCTTCAATAAAATTTAATGAAGAGGGTAACAGATCCTGAACAACAACCCCAGCTGCAGCATCAGTCCCATTGTTTTTTACACTTATCGTATAGATAAAGGTTTCTCCGGGTTCAACTATATCTTTTGAAGCAGTTTTTGTTATTTCTAAATCTGCACTCAAAGGAGTAATCTGTATTGTTTTTGTTGCGGAATTATTGTTTGAATCGGGATCGCTGGTAGCACTTGTGACCGTTGCCGTATTTGAGATACTTCCTGATGCGTTTGCTTTGACTGTAACAATCATGCTGAGTGTCTTTGATGCACCATTTGCAAGATTTTCAATTGTCCAGTTTGGAGCACTCCATGTTCCAGCAGTAGGATTAGCTTCAACTAATTCCAGCGAACTTGGCAGAATGTCCTGAACACTAACATTAGAAGCTGCATTCGGTCCATTATTTTGAACCGTAAGGGTATAGGTGAAAGTTTCACCGGGTTTCACCGGGTTTTTTGACGCAGTTTTAGTTATTGCCAAATCAGCATTCATATTGGCAACTTCCACTGTTACATTTGCCAGATCGCATGCATCCGGTTCACTAACCATGCAGATTTTATAAATAAGTGAATATGTTCCAACTGGTGTTCCGGCAGCAACAGTTACTTTTCCAGTGGAGGTATTCAATTGTACACCACTGTTAGCAGCAGGAGAGATGAGCGAAATAGTTACTTGAGAAGGAACGATAGGATCGCCATCGTATAAATCATTCGCCAAAACATTATTTACTGAAACCCCACCGGTTGATGTATTAATAATAGTTCCAATATCATCTATTGCAACCGGCAACGGATTTTGTACAACAACCGGATCGTCGAAAGGTCCATCAGAATCCGGAGCTCCGAATTGTACTGAGAAGTATCTTTCAGTAACCTTTTCCTTAGTAATACCAAGTGCAAAAGTAATTTTGTTATTCGCAGTTGCATAATTCGCAATAAAAGCGGCGGTATTGTCAAATGTAACACCATCCAAATTTCCTTTTCTTCCTTTAAAACGGGTTACCCCTGTTGTTGGATTTGTTGTTACAGTTAGCATCGTCGTTGCGTCTACCTGATAACTCGTGTAACCTCCCATTTCAACATATTCACGATATCCATTATTAGAGGTGCTTCCATCAATGTCAACTCCGGTTACCCAATAATTGTATAGAAAGACAGATGCATTATTTGCAGTATTGAAAAATTCAAGTTGATAAAGAACATAACAGTCTTTATTGTTTTTCTTAGAACCAATGCGAGGTTGAAATCGTTTAGCATCACCTGTAATTAAATCATCATCAAAGTTTCTGATATCGGCATCTTTAACTTCAAGCAAGGTTAATATGGCATACACAGTGACACCATCAACGGTAATTACATTCGTATATTTATGTTTAGCACCTGTGCTTAGTCCACCATTGTGTCCGGGATCATTAATTACTGTCCTGGCGTTGTTGGTAAAACTCATAGGATTATACTGAACATCTAACACAAATGATTGTCCAAAGGCGAATGTGCTGATCGACATCATGATAATGCCGGTTAATAGTATTTTTAGCGTATTTGAAAATCTTAAGTTATTCATGGATGTATCTTTTAAAATGTTGGTCTTTGCCATTATTTGCAATACTATTATCATTTAGTTAAATGTATAGGAAACATTACCAGAACTTATACTTACCTGTTCACTTCTGCCATCCTTTTTAAGTTGAATACTTGATTCATAGGTAGGTACAGTTAGCTTCATTGTATAAGATTGACTACCGTTCAGATAGGCTTTCTGATAGACTACCCCTTTTGATGAAATAGCTTCGACCAGTCCATTGGATGAGCCACTTATTTTAATCTCAACATCCCTTACGGTTTTCCAGTTAAAATTATCAGGTACCCTTACATCACTTAAAGTAGTAATCTCAGTATTTTGAATTTGTGGATCATTTTCAATTGGATCAGGAGTATCCCATTGCTTTGAACATGAGGTACTTAAGATTATGAACATCAATCCCATCAGTAAAAGTAATGTTCTTTTCATCTTGTGGAGTTTATATGTTATGGTTATCATTTTATGGCCTATTTTGTTTTAAAACATTAAATAAGTCTATAGTTATATCTTTGAGACTTATTTTGAATTATTTTCATGTAGCCATATCTTGTGCCAGTAGCGTAATGCTATGATA
>PHDM01000027.1 GCA_002840985.1 Bacteroidetes bacterium HGW-Bacteroidetes-17 | reverse complement strand
TTGGTACGGTCCTTCAGCCGCTAGCGGAGGAATTGGTGCCAGAGAATGGAATTCAGTTGGTGGTGGCGATGGATTCAGGGTAATTCGCCATCCAACGAAAAACATTATTTATTCTGAAATGCAAGGTGCCGAAAATGTTTGGCGTTATGATGTGGATAATAAACTGATCAAGACCATTCAACCCTTACCGGTAAAAGGTTATCCTAAATTACGATTTAACTGGAATACACCGATTGCAATAAGTTCACATGCACCTGATCGTTTCTATATCGGGAGCCAGTTTCTGCATAAGTCAGAAGATATGGGCGATACCTGGACCATTATCTCTCCTGATTTAACAACCAACGATAAAAGCAAACAAGAACAAGATAATTCAGGAGGTTTATCAGTTGATAATTCCGGGGCAGAAAACCACACAACCATTTTCACCATTGCCGAATCACCTCTCGACGAGAATGTTATCTGGGTTGGAACTGATGATGGAAATGTTCAGGTAACAACTGATGGAGGTAAAACCTGGACCAATACTTCGACCGATATAGCAGGTCTGCCGAAAAATACCTGGGCTTATCACATCGAAGCCAGCTCATTCGACAAAGGAACAGCCTATGTTGTTTTTGAAGGTCATACTACAGGCGATTTTAAGCCCTATGCATATAAAACAAGCGATTTTGGAAAAACATGGAAAAATATTATTACGGATGAAATTGTTGGTTTTGCCAGGAATATTCAGGAAGATTATGTGAATCCGAATTTATTGTTTTTAGGTACCGAATTTGGCTTGTACATTACTTTGGATGGCGGCCTAAGTTGGACCAAGTTTACAAAGAATGTACCTTCGGTTGCAGTTCATTATATTGAACTACACAAAAAAACCAACGATTTAATATTAGCAACCCATGGTCGTGGGATCATTATCATTGATGACATTTCTCCACTTCGTGAAATTACATCTGAAGTATTAAACGAAACCTTGCATTTTTTCAAATCTAAACCAACTGTGATGAAAGATCAAAGTGGTTTTGGCGGGAGTTTTGGAACAGAAACCCAGTTTATTGGTCAAAATCCATCAACGGCGGCACAAATAAAATATCTGCTTCCGAAACGTCATACTTTTGGTAAAATGACTTTGGAAATTCAGGATATGGACGGAAAAATTATTTCAACTTTGGGTGCCGGAAAATCAAAGGGAATCAATATTGTTAACTGGTCCTATTCTATTAAACAACCAAAAGTTGCAAAAGGAAAAACTTTCAGTTTTGGTGGATTTACCTCTCCAAGGGTTAAAGCAGGAAAGTATAAAGCCGTTATTACAAAAGGAAAAGATGTTTTTGAACATGTATTCGAGGTTGTTTATGATGAGCATGCTGGTCTTACCGCTGCGGACCGTGATTTGAAACATGGTACAACAATGAAGATGTACAACATGATACAGGACCTTGCTTATCTGGTTTATGAGTTAGATGCTATTTTAGAAGCCAATGCCGATAATAAAAAAATCGCGGCTCCTCTAAATTCGCTTAAAGAAACCTTGGTTATCACCACCGGTGATAATTATGTTGGCTCAGCCGAACCTCAGTTGAGAGAGAGAATGACCGATTTATTTGCAAAAATTGCCGGCTCTTACGATAAACCTACTTCTAACGAACTGGATAATCTACTCATTATTGAGGAGCGTTTTGAAAAAGCTAAAACCGATTTTGCAAAATTGATTAAGAAGGTAAAGCTGGATGAATTGAAACTCAAAACCTTTGATGAGTTTATAAATGAATAAAAACGAAAGGCTGATAATAAAATTAGCCATAGTCGGAAGATTTTTTTCTTCCGACTTTTTTTATGATTTGACATCCCCTATTCAAAATTCTTGAGACCGCATTCTCTATGCTCAGTAAATCGTTGATAAATATCATGAACGCTCTTCTGACAAGTCAGGCATGCAGAAAAAAAGTTCATTGGAAAACCAATGAACTTTTTAATATTTCTAAATTTAATGAGTTCTAGCAATTACCACCACCTGTTCCAGTTCCAGTTCCATTGCCTTGACCATTTCCATTTCCATTACCTTGACCATTTCCATTCCCGTTGCCGTTGCCATTTCCTTTTCCTTTTCCGGATGAAGAAAGAATAAGATCAAATTCGTCCTGCGTGATATATTGTGGGGTATATTCGGAACCCTGCATTCCTAAAACCTTAACAAATGCACGCATATGATTTTCCGATCCCTTTAGTAAATTTTGGAATACATACGTAATATCGGCATTGTCGACTCCATTTGTCAGAAGATTCTTTAAATCAAAAATATCTACGTCCTCAATAGTTGCGCCAACGGTCAAAGCATCCACTCCAGATAATCTGGCTTTATTCATAAGTGTATTGTAAAGCTCTTGAATAGTGGAATTGTTGAATAATCCCATTTCGTGATTAACAGCAGGATCGGTTAATTCATAGCGAATTAAAAGAGATTTTACAGCTTCCGCATGCTTTGCTTCACTTTTGGCTATTTGATCAAATACCCTATATTGATACAGCTCATATAATTGGAAATAAATATCGTGAGCCATCAATTCTTCTTCTCTCATTTGATACAATGCATCTAATTCGAACTCATTTAAGTCTTCTAATGCAAATCCTGTTAAGCATAATGAATCTCTAAAATTTTCAGTAAAAGCAACATTGGCAGTTTTAAGTAATGCTTCTACTTCTGCTATCGATTCATTACTATTGTTAATGTCCTCGTTTTTCGAACATCCGGTGAGTGATAAACTTGATATAGCTGCTACTATAACAAATACTTTTTTAAACATTTTCATAATTTTAATTTTTTAGTTAGTGATTTTGTTGATTCTTTTCTGAAGCAAGTTTAGCAGCTAAACATGAACTGAAAATGAAGAATGCATATATTTGGATATTTAAATATTAAAATCGATGAATAAATTTTATAATCCGGTAAAAACCTGTAACCCAAAGATGTGAATTGATTAATCTCTAAATACTGATATACAATTGAAAATGACTTTTAAATAAAAGAAATATATTCTTAATAGGACTTAAATTTTTAAGCCAAAATTTAGTTTATTTTAATATAAGGGGGTGTCCAAGAAGTTGATTTTTCAAGAAAATTGAGAGTCCGACTGATCGAAAGTGCTGATAGCCGAAATCTTCCTTGAATCTTTCTATCCCGACATTCATGAGTTCATTATTCAATTCAGGTTCTTTATTTTAATCACATCAATTAGTATTCTCAGTTTATTAGTCAGGATGGTTTCAAATTTTACCAATAAAACTTTTCGTTGCTACGTGTATTTTAAAGCATGTTTATAACAGGTTCAGTTAAAATCATTCCTCATTTACTGCTATGATGCTCCTGCAATTGCAGCACAAATGATGCCTCTTCTGATCAATATCCTCCACATAGGTACTTGATCGCATGACACAGTTTGGAACATGGCAATGAATCAATCCGAAAGTATGACCAATTTCATGAATGATGACTTTTCTGAAACGATGAAAAAGCAGATCTTGATCGGGCTTCATACCATATTGTTCATTTTTGAGACGATAAAGTGAGGCGATTCCTGAATTGCCTTTAAAAAATGCCTGACCGAAAATATAGGTGAGAATCGGAATAAATAAATCGACCCGAAACAACCCAATCTTTTTGGTATAACCGGCAATATTCATTCCGTCGATCTCCTTCAGTAACTTATACCCATCATATTGCCGTCGTGTGGGCTCATAAAAATTCATCAAATCGAGTTGGCTCTCCTGAACAGCTACCGAACAATTATACTCAAGAGCAACTTCTTCAGCTATTTCGCTCAGAAAACCGGATTCGAATTGTCCGTGGGCAATCAATATGATATTATGCTTATCCAATTTACAAACAAAAAATTAGTTAATCCAATTAGTTTTTATTTAGTCGGGTGACAGTTTCTTCATGCGGTTACAAGCCCATCTTTAAATATAAGTTTTCATGATTTGCCTGTACTCAAATCGTATTTTTTGATTTTATTGTAAAGGGTTACCCTGTCAACTTTTAGGGCTTTAGCGGAACGGGTAATATTCCAATCATATTTGTTTAAAATTTGTAAAATGTATTTTTTTTCAAGATCATCCAAACTTTCAACTGAACTATAAATAATGTCTTTTCCCATCGGAAGATCTGCCAAACGGATTTCTTTTCCATTTCCAATTACGATGGCACGTTCAATCATATTTTCGAGTTCACGCACATTGCCCGGAAATTCAAATTCCTCCAGTCGTTTTAAAGCTGCAGGTTCAATTGTTACCATATCCCTGCTCATGGCTGTGCAATATTTAATGATAAAATGATTCATCAACATCGGAATGTCCTCTACCCTTTCACGAAGCGGTGGGATATTGATATTCACTACATTCAAACGATAAAACAAATCTTCTCTGAATGTACCGTTCTCCACCATTTTCTTCAAATCCTTGTTGGTTGCACAAATCACCCTGAAATCGGAACTGATTTCTTTATTCCCCCCTACCCGTATAAAACTCTTCGATTCAAGGACACGTAATAATTCAACTTGTGTTTTAGCAGAAATTGTTGCTATTTCATCTAAAAAAATTGTTCCGCCATCGGCCATTTCGAACCTGCCTTTCCGATTATACATTGCACCTGTAAATGCTCCTTTTTCATGACCAAACAATTCACTCTCCAACAAACTTTCTGTCAAGGCTCCACAATGAACACTTACCAAAGGGAAATATCTCCGTGGTGAATTAAAATGAATGGCCCTGGCTATAAGTTCTTTTCCTGTACCGCTTTCTCCGCTAATGATAACGGAAGAATTAGATTGCGCTACACTCTTAACTTCCTTGAGCACTTTCAACATACCCTCACTTTTCCCTACTATGTCTTCCACATTTTCAAGCTCATTCATTTTATTCCTTAAGGCTTCATTTTCAGCTTTTAAGGTAATTTGTTTGGCAGCATTTCTAACCAAATGTGAGAGATCGTCAGGATCAAATGGCTTGGTTATATAATCGTAAGCACCATCTTTTAAGGCCTGAACGGCTGTATCAACCGAAGCAAATGCAGTCATAACTATGACAATGGTTTCTTTATTTTGCGCTTTTATCCTACGGTGCATTTCTAATCCATCCATGCCGGGCATTTTAATATCCGCCAGTACGATGTCAAATTCCCTGGATTCGATAATAGACAAGGCCTCTTTGGCATTTCCGGCACATTCGACACGATAACCATCTTCGATAAACCAGTTGTATAATGAATCCCTTACAGATTCTTCATCATCAACGATTAGTATTGAAATATTTTTTGACATAATCAATCCGTTAAATTTTTACTAATGGTAAAATAATTGAAATAGTGGTTCTTTTACCCAGTTCTGAATTCACCTCAATTTTACCTTTATGATTTTGAACAATACCGTGAACAATTGCCAGTCCTAAACCAATCCCACTTACTTTTTGTTTGGCAGAAAAGAATGGTTCAAAAATATGTGGTATATCATCAGGGGCAATTCCTACGCCATTATCAATAATTTCAAGCTTTATGTGATCCTTGTCAGGATTAGAGGTCTTCATCACTATTTCACCATTTTGTGATACCGCTTCGGAAGCGTTCACTAAACCTGCAATACATGCTTGCTTTATTTGGTTTTCACGACAACTTATCAAATCATTCGAGGCTGTAAAATCAACATAAAAATTAACATTCAAAATTTTCATTTGATGTGCCATCAAATCATAAGCATCTTTTAAAATCTTGTGAAGTGATTTATTTTCAAAATTTACTTCATCTTTTCTCGAAAAATCCAGAAGACTCTTTACAATGTCCCCGCAGCGCTTTGTTTCAGCCTCTATCACCTTCAAATATTTCAACATCGATTCCTTGGATTTTGGATCCATTTCTAATTTTTCAAGTTGCTTATGAACCAGCTTTGTATAAGTTAATACACCTGACAGCGGATTGTTTATCTCGTGTGCAACCGATGATGACAATTTCCCTAATGAAGCAATCCGTTCGATATGTATCAACTCCTGCTGAATTTCTGAAAGCTCCACGGTTTTCTTTTGAACTTTGTATTCAAGCTGGTGCGACCAGTTTTCGAGTTCAATATTGGCCGCATTTAAATTATCCAGCATATTATTGAAGGCCTGCGACACCAATCTCATATCATCCAGCAGATTGGGCTTAATTTCCAATCTTGTACTTTTATCGCCTCTGGCAACGGATTCACTGGCTTGGATAATGGCATTCAACGGTTTTTTAATTTTATCACTCGTAAATAAAATTAAAAAGGACACTAAAAGAATTGTGGTTAATATTGCCAGAATAAAAAATTCGGCGGAAGATTTTTGAATAGCGGTATCTAGATCATTCAATGGAATTTTAATAATCAGCGAACCAAGCACTTCATCACTTTCATTATGCGCATGGCATGAACTGAGATAGCATGATTTTTCATTCATGATCGGGGTTCGGATCAGAAGTTGCCTGTGACCTTTTTCGGTCTTATTCATACTACAGGCACTTTTTATATCAATGATTTTATAAGATTTCTCATTCCAGACAAACATCTCGTTTAAATCATCATGACATGCAACACAATTTGGATTGCCTGAATTAGTAGAATCGGATATAAAGGAAGAATAAGCCAGACTATCTTTGCTATCGTACATATTTACTTCATCGATACCATTCATGGTATTGATGATATCCATCGTGCTTTGGAGGCTTCCCTTATCGTTCGTGAGCATGGAATAATATAAAGCACCTTCAACCACCGACCCTACATTGTTCCCACTCTGGCGAATTACCGTATTTAAATATTCCCGATAAACTGATCTGAAAATGATACCGAATGAAAGAAACAGGATGACTGACAGTATGGTAATAATATAAACAACCCTGCCATAAATCGAAGAATGAAACCTCAAATATTTGTGCATAAATGAATTTTCAAAATCATTCTTATTTTTTCGCCTGAATAAATTCATATTACGAAATGATTATAAAATGCCAGAGTATGAAATATAGCCTACAAAGTACAAAAAAACTGGCGATTTATCACCAGTTTTGTTAATCTTTTATACCTCACTATCTAAAAATACTTTTTGAAAATCCTGCCAAACATCCTTGGGTAAATCATGAAGTGGATGGTCACGCAGTTCACCACCTTCCTGCATTATAATCAGTGAGCTTTCAGGATGGTTTTTAGCCAACGAAATGCAAATAAAATCCTTAAACCGATCCAGTTCTAATTTAAGCCATTGCTTAGCTTCTTCTCCGACGTAAAAGGAAGAGGTGTCAGTTTTCCAATTTGAAGGTTCTAATTTATAGACCCAACCCCTCTTATATGGATCCTCACCAATTATTGATGCATTTTCGCTAAGTATCGGGTTAGCTTCTAAAACCACTCCGGATATGGGTGAGATAATATTCAATGACCTACCTTTACTAACCATTTGAGTAAGTATTTCACCTTTTTTTATCTCAGCTCCTTTTTCCTTGATCTGAACAAACTCGACCTCTCCCGCCAAATGCAGTAACCAATCATCCAGACCAACCTCGGCGATTCCTGATTTCTCAAGATGGGCCCAGGTATGATGATTACTAAAAAATACACCTTTAGGGATTTTCAAAATGTCTGATGTGAGAATTCCCCATGTTTCCTTAATTTTCCGAAAAATCATTTCTTTTCGATTAATAATGATCCAGAAAGGAATGAGGATAAGCAGAAATGCAATTATTACAAGATATTCTATTCCTTTTGTTTGGAAGATATCATGATAAGTAAATCCGTCCATTGCTTTTATTTTTTAGGTATTCAAAAAAAGAATACAGGTTAATTTATTTTTGATTTTTCGCCCATGTGGGAGATTCCCTTAAAACAGGCATGCGATTAATAATCCATCTGAATATCCAAATTTCGGTAAAGATTACAGCCAGTGTAACAACAATTTCCATCCATGAAGGATAATAATGAGTTGCCGCATCCCATCGAAAACCAATAATCGTCACATTCAATCGATTAATTATAATCCCCAGCATTGTAATGATAGCAGCGATTTTAACCAACAATATATTATTTATCCGGTAACTGTAAAAGAAAAGCAACATGGGAAAAAGTACAAATCCCAACATTTCAGTCAGGTACCAATAACCCATCGTTGTATTTAATAAATCCCAGTGTTGACCATGTACAAAAACCAGAAGCTGAAGAAAAAAGTAAGCAAACATGGTAACAGCACAAACTTTTGCAAAGCTGATGACAATTCCATGGTGTGCCTTATGGTTTTTATCACTTATTTGATCAGAAAATACCTTGTTACTAATAGAACCCTCGAAGATAACCAATGAAAGTCCGGCAAAAATACTGGAAACGAAGAACATGACCGGGATAAACTCAGAATACCAGAGTGGATGTATTTTCTCCTTGGCCATTAAATACATGGCCCCCAGACCTGACTGGTGCAGTGTTGACAAAGTAATACCAAAAATAACGGCAGCCAGTGTCATCCCTGAAAGAATTTTATGGGCCCGTCTGGCACCCAACCATTCTGCAATTGCCGGTGAAAATTCGATCAGTTGGGCAATCATGTAGAGTAAAAAATGCCAGGCTACCAAAAAAAGCACAGAGCTTGTGCCAAAACTATTTCCAATAATTGGATTGACCACATTCCATGGGCGACCCAAATCAAGAAGCAATGCTCCGGCATAAAATACATACGCAAGAAAACCATTCAGCACAGTAATCCTGACAATAGAGTGGTATTTCTTCATATTAAGGATATACACCATAAATGTGATCACATAAGCGCCACCTGCAAAAGCTACACCTGTAACAACATCAAATCCGATCCATAATCCCCATGGAACATCCTGAGTAAGATTGGTGATTGATCCGATTCCTTTCCAAAACCGGATGACGATAAGCACCAAACCTAAAAGCATTATGGGTATCGAAATGATATTAAAGGGGGTGAAAATTTTGCCTTTTGGTTTTAATTCTCCTAATAAAAATTTCAGTATATTTTTACCATCATTATCCTTTGCGATGGCATAAGTCGTATTACTCATTTTCGTCTTCTTTTACGTGGTTATTTTTAGTGGCTTCATGTATTCCTAATAATAGTGCGGGCCAAAGGACAAAGATGGTAGGTACACTATAAAGAAATCCCTTGGACAATTCAGGGTAAGAGGTTTTTTGAAGGTTTGTTCTAAATCCCAGTTCGTTAAATGGCACTGAAGATAGATATAAGATACCGGTCCCACCGGCTTCATCTTCGCCATAAATTTGATCTACATACGTATCCGGATTTTCAACTATTCTTTTTCTGGCTTCCTTTATCAATTCTCTTCTGGTTCCAAATACCAGTGCTTCAGCAGGGCAATTTTCGACACATGCCGGAATTTTTCTTTCTTCCAACCTGTCGAAACACATATTGCATTTCTGAATTTTCGGATTCGCGCTATGAAATTCAAATTTTGGGATATCAAATGGACAGGAAACCATGCAATAACGGCATCCCATACATTTATTGCCTCTCCAGATTACTGGCCCTTCCTTTGTTTTATGCATCGCATTTGTGAGGCAAGCAGAAGAACAAGCCGGTTCGTTGCAATGCATGCATTGTTGTTTTACATAAATCTCCCCTTTCGAAGTATTGTAGCAGTTAATCACACTTCGATTGGTCTCATCAAGTTTACGGATTTTACCTGCTTCTGGTGCCCCCACAGGCTCAGGTAAACCATGCGCTTCGGCACAGGCAAATTCACAACTTTGACATCCAACACAGTGGGTTGAATCGTATAGGATGCTTAAGAAATCCACTTCCTGGCCCTTATCAGATTGGGCAACGGATTCCTTTCCGACAGCCAGAGTTATTCCTGTCAGGCTTAGGAACTTAAAAAAACTTCTTCGATTAATACTCATAGTCTTATATATTATTTATGAATTAAAAATTTCAATCAGTTTTTCTTTATAAAGCGGTATCAATAAAATTGGATTGAAAGTCTTCCCATACTTCAGGACGATGATCCGCAAGAACAGCCTCTTTAAGTTCACCTCCTTCCTGAAGCACTAAAGGCATATTTTGGGTTTGAGAAAGAAAATCTTTGAGTCGGGTAAATTCGGAAATTAACCATTTTTTGAATTTTTCAGCCATGAATAAAAACTGAATCTCACGAAACCAATTGGTTGGTTCAATTACATAAATCCAGCCTTCGGAATACGGACACTCATTAATGATGGCGGCATTAGTTATTAATTTTTCATTTTGTTGGCTTATAATACCGGATACCGGAGACTTGATGTTCAATTGTTTTCCATTTTGCATAAGTGTGATTATAGTATCTCCTTTCCTTATTTCTTCCCCTGGGTTCTTCATCTTAATACCGGTAAGGTTTCCTGTAATTCTGGTAATAAAATCATTTATTCCTATTCTTAGAACACCATCCATTTCCATATATACCCAGGTATGCGTCTTATCGAAAAATAATCCATTCGGAACATTGATTGATTTTGCATCAAAATACCCAATCGGTTTTGAAATCAAAGTCGGTTTTTCTGTACTTTTTTGTCTTTTGAAATAAAAAGTTGAACCAACTATTAAACCTATAATGGTCACAATTATTAAAATGAAAAGACCAACTTTTTGACGACCATAGTTCAGATTTTCGATTGCATTAGGGATTATTTGATCATTATATAATACATCTAATTTAGACAGTCGCTCGCTTAGAATCAAATCAGAATAACCATTGGAGCTTAAAAATTGTTGTCCATCTGTAAGCATCCATTTGATGAATTCTTTTTCTTTCCCATTATCAATACTTTCGTTAGAAACAGCATAAATATTTGAGATCAATTCCTTTGCATGTTTTCCAATCCAAACGCCTCTGGAAAATGTATTCAGATCATCGAATATTTGTTCAAAAGAGTCCATCTTACCATTTCCATTTCTATCTATTGGCAGCAAGGTGATATTTTCAAGCATCCCATTATTCATTGGATCTATTACATCTGTAACTCTGCAAAATGCAATGGAATAAATGTCTTTTTGAACTGAGGCAATTACTTCCTGATTATTAGCAACGTTTATTCCTTCAATGGCTATCCCATTCATTTTTAGAAATTCTTCAACGGTAGAACTAATCTCATCATTATCTGATTTATAATAATGGATAGGAAGATTTGATTCAATGTTTAAAAGCGAACCCCAATTATGATCCCCTTGGCTCTTAAAAAACCCTGCAAGTTTACCTGAAGAAATCCCATGAGTGAAAATTTCAATTTTTAAAGGATTATTCGTATTCATGATAGGCACTAAAATATCCCTACCAACAATAAGCGATAAATTCGTTGGCTTCTCAAGTAAGTATAAAGAACTTTCCGAAACCAAACCCACATTAAAATCTGAGCTATAAGCGTTATCAACAGAATTATGGCCAATTTTCAGTACTTTGATTTTTAAATTCTGATTCAATTTGCCATATTCTTCAACCCATCTGTTCGTTAAATTATACAAATCAGGTGAACATAAAACTGTTATAGATCCTTCCTTAGAAATTTCATTATTGATTTCAGTTCCATTGCTATTCGGACAAATACTTAATAGCATCAATAATCCGATAAATAAATAGATTAACTTTTTCATTGTCTTGATTTTTAAATAAATTCTTCAAAAAAAGAACATAACTTTTTCTATATTATCATTATGTTATTATTTCTGAAAATGGGAAGTCAATTATAGTGCCAAAGCAAATTTTTGATCATATAATATTGATTATCTATACCTTACAACAGCCTCTGATTTATTCATCTTAAAAAATAATATTGCATTATTCAACACCTCAAATGATATGATCATCCATAGCACTATTAATCTGCACGTTAGCATGAGTGTTGAAATTACTAACAGGTGTTGATATATTCAACGATTATTATGTTTTTAGATTATTTTGGGATTAGGAAAAAAATCAAAACTGAATAAATGAATTATTATTCCGGCTTTACCAGAAATATTTTAAAAATATATTGTAACAAATTTTATAAAAAGGAGTCTTACAAACGGAACAAAACTATAAATTGATTTGACTATAGGTTATGAGAAAGGCAATTTTTTTAATATTATTCGCTTTAATAAGCTGTTTAACATCAGGACAAGATTTGCTTAAGAAGAAGTACAATGCGACTTTAATACAAAATCCGCCTATAATAGACGGACTATTAAACGATGAAGCATGGAAACTTGGAGTGTGGCTCGATGATTTTACACAACATGAACCATACAATGCTGAGCCGGCAACTCAAAAAACAGAATTCAAAATATTATTCGATAAGGACAATCTTTATTTGGGGATGAAAGCCTTCGACACAAGCCCTGACAGCATTGTCCAACGACTTACACGACGTGATAACCCTGACGGTGATTTTATGGGAATTGCTTTCGATAGTTATCATGATTTACGTACTGCTTTTATGTTTGCAGTTACGGCAAGCGGAGTTAAATTTGATCAAATGCTGACAGAAGATGGAGATAATGAAGATGAATCATGGAATGCAAATTGGTGGGTTAAAGTCAATTTGGTTGAAGATGGTTGGACTGCTGAATTTAAAATCCCTTTTAGTCAGGTACGATTTGAAAAAGAATCAGACGGGGTATGGGGCCTGCAAGTTTTTCGACAAACCTATCGTCATGATGAACTCGATTTTTGGCAACATGTTCCAAAAGAGGCGAATGGCCTGGTACATTTATTTGGAGAACTAGGTGGCCTCGAAACCATTAAACCACGTAAAATATTTGATATTACTCCATACGGAGTTGCAAAGGTTGAAAGCTATGAAGCCGAGGCAGGAAACCCTTTTGCAGACGGCAAGGGCAGTGACGCCAACGGCGGTATCGATGCCAAAATCGGAGTCACAAATAATTTAACACTGGACCTGAGCATTAACCCTGATTTTGGACAAGTAGAAGCAGATCCTTCAGAGGTAAACCTAAGTGCTTATGAAACTTATTTTAGTGAAAAAAGACCTTTCTTTATTGAAGGAGCCAACATTACCTCCTTCGGAATTGGGATAGGAGACGGAGGGGTAGGTAACGATAATCTTTTTTATTCAAGGCGAATTGGACGAAGACCCAAACTTTATCCTGATATCAATGACAATGAATACGCCAAAGTTCCGCTTTTTACACCAATCATCAGTGCAGCAAAACTAACGGGTAAAACCAGTAATGGAATATCTATCGGAGTAATTGAGAGTGCTACAGCAGAAGTCAGGGCCGAGATTGACAACAACGGTCACAGAAGATTCGAAACAGTAGAGCCCTTCACAAATTATTTTCTTGGCAGAATTCAAAAGGATTCGGACAATGGAAACACTATTATTGGTGGAATGGTAACTAGTACTATTAGGGAAATGGATGAAATTACCGAAGGTAATTATCATAAATCGGCAGTTACCGGTGGCATTGATTTTACAAAATATTATAAAAATAAGAGTTGGATGTTCAATATTAGTGCTGCTTTCAGTCAGGTAAACGGAACCAAAGATGCGATCACTGCCACTCAGGAATCATCAGCCAGGTACTATCAAAGACCCGATAATAATTACACCAACTACGATCCTAACAAAACCTCTTTAATTGGCTCAGGTGGAAGAATGCAAGTATTCAGACAGAAAGGACATTGGTCGCATCTGGCAGTGGTTTTGTGGAAAACACCGGGCTTTGAATTGAACGATATGGGTTATCTTCGTCAGGCAGATCAGATATTCGCAATGTACTGGGGTCAATATCGTGTTTGGGAACCAAAAGGAATTTACCGTAGTTGGAATATTGGTTCAGATATTTACAATATATGGGATTTTGGAGGCAATTTATTAGGACATGGATTTGAATTGAATGCCAACATGAACCTAAAAAACTTCTGGAATGTTTGGGGCCATATGAATATAAATACGAATGGAATTTCAAATACAGTTTTACGTGGTGGTCCCAGGATGCGCTCACAAGGTGATTTTCAGATTCAGGCCAGTATAAATTCTGATGAACGAAAAAAATTATCTGTTCATCTTTATTCCAGGCTTTCAAATGGTTTTGAGCAAAGTTCCAATGGTTTTTCATTGGAAACCGGGTTAACCTATAAACCGATAAATACACTGACCGTTTCTGTGAATCCTTCATTTTCTAAATCATACAGAGAATTACAGTACATTGATCATCTGATATATAACAATAATGACCGATATATTTTCGCGGGTATAGATCAAACTACCATCAGTGCATCAATTCGCATCAATTATAATTTGACTCCCGATTTAACCTTACAGTACTGGGGTCAGCCATTTTTTGCCAAAGGAAAATTTAAAGATTATAATGTGATTACAGATGCTATGAATTCGACCTACAGAAATAGGTTTGATGTCTTTAATCCTAACCAAATCAGCGGCCTTATTGATGACGCTTACGAAATCGATGAAAATACTGATGGAGTTGCAGATTATACTATTGAAAAACCTGATTTTAATGTTCAGGAATTTTTGTCAAATCTGGTTATCCGTTGGGAATACAATCCGGGTTCTTCGGTTTATCTGGTTTGGAACCAAACACGATCCGGCTTAGATAATAATTCCGATTCGAATTTCAGGGATAGTTTCCATGATTTGTTTGTTGGGAAACCACACAATATTTTTTTGGTAAAATTTAGTTATAGAATTGGTTTATAGGAAGGCAAATTAGCGATCAAAAAAATCCTCATGGCTTGCCGCGAGATTTCCGAATACTAACCCCTTAAAATCAGGGAACCTGCCTTGCCGCAGGTTGGGATGTCAGTCAGATGACTGACAGAGGGCTGAAATAATTATCAGTCCTATTCCGACATTTACTGCATTTATGAAGTTCTTTATAATCAAGTTCTTCAAACCAAATATTTAATCGCATAACACTATTCATTCATGAAAATGAGTTCAGTTGAATGTTGAAAAATAGTGAATCCCGGTGTGTGCTATTTTTTAAATTTTTGTACTTGATTCCTTTTAAAGTGGATATTCTTACCCATAATCAAGATCATCGGTCCGGCTATTGCAATGGCGCCACCCACCAATTGATATCCCATCGGAAATCTTCCAAAGAATAAGTAAGCACCAATCAGAACAAACAGTGCTGTCGTACTCTGAATTATTGCCGACCGGGAAGCCTCAAGATATTTGAGTGCATTATATTGGCTTAAAGAAGTCAGGAAGGGTCCGAGGAAGGATCCAATTGTTATATTAATCAATGCTTTTGTCGGTATCGCAAAATCCTGCCCTAATATTTTCAACATAATCAGAGCTGCCAGCAGTAAAAATATTGCACGGCTGATGGCCAATATGGTAGGCGTAATCTTTTTTATATGGAGCTTAACCGTAATTGTTCTGACCCCATAAAAAATAGTTGAAATGAGCATTAACCCGGTGCTGCTTTTAAAATATGACTCAACCGAAACGTCTTTATGATAACTGATAACCAACACTCCAATTATTGTAAGCAAAATACCCAATACTTCGATAAATGTAAATCGTTCTTTTAATAAGATGACCCCCATAAGAGTAACAAAAATATACTCCATATTTCGGAGGAATGATGGAATGGCGGGATTTTCAGAAACGGAGATCGCTGCATAAAATGTACCGGTTGCAATAATTTCAATAAAACCTATCAGGATCAGTACCTTGATCGTTTTAGGTGTAAGTACATGAAACTGGCGGTGCTCGGCTGAGCGAAGTGTAAATAAGGTGTTCCACACAATCGCCATTGCAAACCAATAAACACCAAATTGCGCCAAACTGATTTGGTTAAATGCGGCTTTACTAAATATGTAAACAGTTGAACCGGCAATGGTAGCAAGTAATGCAAAGGCATATCCCTTAAGTTGGGGTTTTATAGGCATAGTCGAAAATAAGGTTGATAAAATTAACTATTTTCCAACCAGCTTTAACATATTTCAAAAAAGTATTAACAAAGATTCAGCTTCGATGGCTGCCTTAATCCTTACAAAATATCTTAATAAAAAAAAACTAATTGTAGGACTCCATCATTTCCTCACTTTCCGACAATAAATGTCCGGCACATTCCGACATATTGCAATTCCCCCACATTTCAAGCTTTTCATGGACATTTTTATATTTCAAAGGAATTGGATGGGTGCCAAGTACAACCTTAGTTTTATATTTTTCCTCAATAAAATATTTGAAATCGTTGATATAAGGACAAGGTGGATAGCCAACAACCAAACCGGTAGCGAGATGGATGGCCTCTGCACCATTTTTAATCATTTCTTCGGGGACATATTCCACATTACCTCCCGGACAACCGCCACATGTCGAATATCCGACCACTTCCAAAGGTTCATCCTTTGAATAGATTGAAAATGCACCTTCTCGGTTTTGTACTGATCTAAAACATTTGCCGCCCCCACAAGTCTGGTAGCGATCACAAATAATAATGCCAACTTTCATTTGATTTTTTTTATAGGTTAATAGATATAGTTGCTGGTTTCAGGTTTCTGGTTACTGGTTGCTGGTTACAGGTTACCGGTTGCTACATTCAACATTTATCATTTATCATTCATTTCAGTGATGTTCACACTGATGATCGTCGGATCCATGATGGGCACAACTTTCACCACTATCGCTAAGTACTCCGCTCAAATATTGACCCACTACTTCATCCACTTTTCCTTCACATCCTCTAAGTACTTCAATATTGGAAGATTGAAGCACATTTACGGCGCCCATCCCCATATTACCTGCCAACATTAAATATACCCCTTTTTCTGCCAGTAAGGGAGCAATATTTGATTTACATCCACAACCCTGAGGCGCGGCATACAATTCTTTATCAATAATTACATTTTTTTCATTTATTGTGAATATTGAATAATGCTCACAATGACCAAAGTGTGCATCAACAATATCATTTCTGGTTGGAACTGCAATTTTTTTCATTTATAAAATTTTTTATTTATTAAACATTTTTCCACTTTTCAGTCTTTTCCCTTTTCCTTCACTATGATTATCTGCTCTTCTTTTCATTCCCATTCCAACTCCAAATTCAAATTCGCTTTTTACATCAGTTTTACATTTCCCAAGTTTTCTTCCTGTTTTAGGACCTTTATTTTCAGGTCCCTTATGATCCAGATGTGCCATTTTAAGTATTGTTTTGATGATTAATTTTAATAGCCTTTCCATGAATAAGTGCTTCTGCAATTTTTTGATGGGCACCGCTTATGATCCGTCCAAATGTTTGCCGGCTGACCATCATTTTTTCAGCTGCTTTATCCTGATATAAACCTTCCAAATCTGCTAATCGAATGGCTTCCAATTCATCAAGCTCGAGGGTAACTTCTGTGATTGTTCGTAAAGGTATCCCTGCCGGTTTGAAATATGTAACAAACGGCTCATTTTCAATGTATCGCTTGCACTTTGTTCTGGGCATATCACTTAAATTAGACTACAAATATAAGCATATGCTCAATATAAAAATTAAAAATGGGTGATTATTTTTAAAGATTTCAGAAGAACTATTTTTATTTAAGCTTAGTTTTGTCTAAGCATTTCTGATGAAACTGGTTCAGTAAGTCCGAAATTTAGCCTTTTGAGGTAATTAGACGTTAGATATTAGAAGCTAGACTATGGATTAAAAACCTTTTGAATCTTGTGTCTTGAATCTTGTGTCTTGAATCTTATGTCTTGAGTCTTATGTCTTGAATCTTGTGTCTTGAATCTTGTATCTTGAATCTTGTGTCTTGAATCTTGCGTCTTGAATCTGGAATCCCTACCTGCGGCCGGCAGGTTGTGTCTTGAATCTTATGCCTAATTTCTAACATCTAAAGTCTAAAGTCTAACATCTTATATCTTAATGTATTAAAACGCTTAAGCCATAGGAAGTTTGTATTTCCTTATATCGAACTCACATTATTTATGTTAACTCAACCGCAACAAGTCGCTTGGTATTTCTCGAATCTTCTATTCGATTAAAAATAGTTTGCATTACTTTTGTGTAGAGTTCATCTTTTAAAACAAAGTCTTCAATATCAGCATCTATATTTGGATTATCATTTACTTCGATTACATAAACCTTATCCCCTACTTCCTTCAAGTCAACTCCATACAATCCATCTCCCATTAAAGCAGCAGCCTTTAAAGCAACCTTCAATACGTTTTCAGGCACCATTGAAATTGGAATGGTTTCGGCTTCACCTGAGCCCTCATCTTTTGATGCTTTCCAATTATAGATCTGCCAATGATCTTTAGCCATAAAATATTTACAGGCGAACAATGGCAATTGATCTAAAATGCCGATTCGCCAATCAAACTCAGAATAAAGGAATTCTTGTGCGATAATTAAATCCGACTTCTGAAATAATTTTTGCACCGATTCGACCATCTCTGCCGCATTTGTTACTTTGGTAACTCCCAGTGAAAAAGCACTATCCGGCTGTTTAAGTACCAAAGGAAAAGTAAATAGTTCGGCATTCGCCAAATTAAAAACTCCTTTTGTTAACATTTCTGTTCGGGGAGTGGCAATTTTATTCTGCTTCATCCTTTCATTCAAGTATACCTTATTGGCACATCGTAATATCGACCATGGATCATCGATCACAACCAATCCTTCGGCATATGCACGGCGTGAAAACTGATAAGTATGATCATTTACACTTGTTGTTTCACGAATAAAAAGCGCATCATATTCACAAATATCATGATAATCATCCTTTGTAATAAAATCGACATAAAAGCCTATTTTGTTGGCAGCTTCTTTAAACGATTTTAAAGCCAATGGGCATGAAGGAGGATTCGGTTCATTCGGATTGATAAGAATGGCCAAATCATATTTAAAATGTTTCAACCGGGGTTTTTGAAATCTTTTTTTCGAGAAGTATGTATTCGCAAAAGATTGAATTTGGTCCTGTTCAACATCAATTATTTTTTCTAAACTTAAAGGAGCAATTTTTTTAATCAACCACTTATCAGTTTTAACAAAACTCACTTCCAAAATGGGTGATTCAAATAACTGATACAATTTGTACCCTAATATTTTAAATGCAGATTCGGTTGTTTGTCCAAAATAAATTTTTAAGCTAAACTCTTTCTCATTTACCCTGGCTAAAGCTGCCTGTATTAATTCATCAATATCGTTTGCGATGGATCGTATAACGGATAAATTCTTAAAATCGCGCATGGTAGTAACACTGGGAATAGCTCTATGGTCGCGGGCCGAAGCAAGCAGTGAAACATAATACCCGAGGCTTTGATAGCGATATGAATTGCTGAGATTGAATACCCTTAAATTCAGGTTCGTTTGAAATTCAGGATCGGCAATATAACTCTTTGAAGATACGATCCTTACACCATCAAGTTTTAGCTTCCAACCGGAAGTTCTATCAACAACAATTAAGTTTGAAATGGTAGATCGAACTTTAGGACGTGACAACGTAAAAATCATCCGAACAGCATGCTCGTCCTTTGCATAGTAATCTTTCTGAATATTTTTTGGTCTAAAACCAAAACGTTTATACCATCCTACCAGCCTATCGTCCTTAGAATGAGCTTCCAAAGAAACCTTGACACAACCCTTTGCCAGTGCAATATTAGTGGCATGGGTCAATAGTTTCTGCCCTATTCCCTTTCCCTGAAAAGCAGGAAGAACCGCAAGAGAGTATATTCTTAAGGTATGTGAACGCAAATGAAGGATCAATGCACCAACTACAGTATTTCCATTACCGTTTTTTTTCTCTGCAATCCAAACCTCCTGAAACGGACTTGTTAAGCTATGATTGAGATTTCGTCTGGAACTTTGTTGAAAATCTTTAAAACAGTTTTTTTCAATATTATCAAGCAAATCAAGATCACTTATCTCTGATCTTCTGAGAATTACAGTCATTTTTAGTTTTTTAGTATAGATTATAAAAGTAATGGTTTTTTAATACGCAACGATAACGCATTAAGAAAAAACAAACAAATTGGTTTTTTAAGGTGCAGATTAAAGTACGACCAGCTTATTTTTTATAGCATACGACATCATTCCAATGGTATTTTTACAGCCCATTTTTGAGAGTAGGTTAGATTTATGTCCAACGATGGTACGTTCACTCACAAATAAAATATCAGCAATTTCCTGATTGCTCAACCCCTCACAAACCAATTGTAATATTTCTTTTTCGCGACGGGTAAGTTTAACTACATCAGATTTTGGCTTATCGTCTTTTACAATTTGTTTAGTGAAGAAATCAAACAATTCTTCGGAATAATAATTTCCACCATTCAACACGGTTTGTATGGCTTTATCAAGGGTTTCTTTATTGATGTTTTTAATCAAAAAACCTTTAACACCGGCATCAATCATACTTTGGATATATTCATCCTCATTAAACATGGTAAGCGCAATTATTTTCAAATCAGGCTTAATTTTCAATGCATTAATAGTTGCATCAATGCCATTCATGATGGGCATTTCGATGTCCATTAAAATAATATCCGGCTCATTTTCTTTAAGCTGGTTCAGAAAATCTGCGCCATTCGAGGCTTCGGCAATCACCTTGGTATACTTCAGTTTTCCAAGCACCATTTTTAATCCATTCCGAAAAATTTCGTGATCGTCAACAACAAATACTTTAACAGTTTCATTCATTATTATAAATCTATATTAACCCTAATTTGAAATCCATTATCCGGAAAACTTATAAAATGATAGTCGCCATTGATCGATTTAATGCGGCTGATAATATTTTTAAGTCCCATTCCTAGATGTTCCGAATTCATAATTTTATCAATGTCAAAACCTATCCCGTCATCTTTAAAACTCATGATAATTTTATTATGGCTTTTCTCCAGTTCAACATTGATATGTTTAGCATTCGCATGCTTTAAAGTATTGGTGATAAGTTCGGTAATTACCCTAAATAAGATAAGTTCTAAATTTTGATCCAATCGATCGGAAATGTGTTTTGTATCTAATTGAATATTGATTTTATTCGTTTTATTTACTTTATCACAAAATGACTCGAGGGCCTTAATCAAACCATATTTATGAATTACCCGAGGCATAAGGTTATTTGATATGGTGCGAATGGAAGTGATCGCTTCATCCAAAATTTCATTGGTTTGATTAACAAAATCATTACGTTCTTCAGTATCGAGGTTTGGTGATTTTAATTCATTTACGTACAACTTTATAGTCGATAATAGTGGCCCGACACTATCGTGCATGTCCTTTGCAAATCGTTCCCGTTCCCGTTCCTCTGTTCGAATAACCGTACTCAATATTTCTCTTTCAGTTTCTTTTCTGGTTCCAATATTTCGGACTACACTCAGAATCAATTTTTCATTGTTATAATCTAAAAGCCTTGAAGTCGCTTCAACAGGGATGATCTTACCATCCTTTGCCATATGCTCCGACTCAAAGGTATATGTTCCAAGTTCATATATTTTTCTTCGGTTTTCTGATACCCATTGTGCATACTTTTGAGTCTTTATCTCACTCATTTTTTTAGAAAGCAATTCTTCACGGGTATATCCTAATGTATTACAACTCGCCTGATTTACTTCAACAATGTTTTCATTGGTATCGGTGACAAAAATATCGTCGCCGGTACTGTTAAATAATTTTTGAAAACGATCCTCCGACTGCTTTAATGCTTCTTTTGCATAAATCAGCTTTTTATTAGAAATATCCAATCGCACAAAGTATTTATAAATACGATCAGCCGTAAGAAAATATAAGAATGAAAGTAAAATAATGATGATTATGATTGCGATGAGTGAAGATGTGAGGATGGTATTGCGGATAAAATTCCCGTTTTCCCTTTCAGCTTCAATAGAGGCCAAAATATAAATTTCAAATTCTTCATAATAATTTTTTGCGGCAATCTTTTCTTTTCCCAGAAAGTTGTACCGGATAATTTTTTGATTGAGATCCTGACTTTTAATAAACAGTGCACTGTCCTTCCAATTCTCCCCTTCAATATAAGGATGTATCAACATTAAACCACTCCTGTCAAAAACAAATGGATAGCCTGTTTTTCCAATCTTCAAACTATAAAGGATTTCTCTCAATTTTTGCAGATCTTTTTCCCTGTCGCCAACATATAAAATTCCAACTATTTGATTCTTTATAATAATCGGTTCATAGGCAGTCATATACCAATCATTAACAACAAAAGCACGGCCGAAATAAGTCTCGCCTCTTTCTATTGCCTGAATCACAGGCGATGAATTTGGAATATAAGTATTTACAGCTCTGGAACCATCTGCATTTTGAACATTGGTAGATACCCTGATATAACCACTATCTATTTTTTGAAAGATAGTCGCTGTGCCTCCGAGTAAATTTTTAATACTATCAACAAATATGAAATTATTACCGAGTGACCTTTCATTTAATAACCATTCATTAATTTGCACATCATGTGTTGCATTATTTTCCTGATTTATTGCCTGAACATTTATCTTCTCACCGGCAATTTTAAGCGTTTCATTATAAAAAAGGCTATGCGCCACTTTTAAATTGGTTTTTACCTTTTCCAGCTTTAATTGCCTTTCACGTTCAAACATTTTAGTAATGGTTTTCACTTCCAATTCTAAATTGTTTTCGATTTGCAGATTAAATGTCTTGATGGAACTATTGATGAATAGCATAGTAGCCACTGCAATAATGAATATGATAATAAAAGCAATTGGAAAGAAAAGCCTTAATTTAAGAGGTATAATTGATCTGGACCTTCCCATTTTAACAATTTTTGTTCAGGAAACATACCTCAAATTTACGAATTTATCTGTTTATAAAACGAAGCGAATCACCAGGCTCTTCATAAGCAACGATACAATTTGCTTTTTCTATTGTTTGGACCGAATAATTTAACTCATCTTCAATACTTAAGCCTGATCCGGGTTTGTCCTTATAAAGATGATAATTGGATTTATATTTCACAGGGGTGATATTTGGCATGATCACATTCGCCCCAACTTCTAAACCACTTCGTTTACCATGAGGGTCGATGGCCTGCAATGCGGTCGTTGATGCAATATTGATATCTTTCATGACAATGCGTAAAACAGCAATCATTTTAAGGCCAAGTTGATAACGTGCCTGTAATGGAAGCAGGCTTTGTTTATAACTGTACAAGGGGGTGTTTTCATGTTCGATGAATGGCCCCATTCCGCACATATCAATATCAATATCACGCATAAAAATGATATCATCGGCCAAATCTTCATTTGTTTGGAAAGGAAGTCCAATCATAACACCTGTACCTGTTTGAAAACCTATTTCTTTTAATGCTTTTAACGCGTCAATTCTTTTAGCATAATTGTGGTTCTGATTGTCGGGATGAATTTTTTTATATAGTTCTTCATTGGAAGTTTCAATTCTTAACAAATAACGCTCGGCACCTGTATCGAACCATTTTTGATAAACTTCGGGTCTTTGTTCTCCGCATGATAAAGTAATTCGCATTTTTCCGTTGGAACGGGATTTGATTATTTTGATAAGTTCCAATATTTTACTTGTAAATGCGTCTGACTGCAATTCGCCACATTGAATAACCATCGAACCCAGGCGATTTTGAACCGCAAAAGTACAAGCCTCCGCAATCTCCTGAGAAGTAACTTCATAACGGCAAAAATAATGGTTTGACGATCGGATACCGCAGTAATAACAATCCTTTTTACAAATATTTGAGTACTCAATCAACCCTCTTAAATGAACCTTATTTCCGACATTTTGATTTTTAACCATCGAAGCATAATCAAATAACAATTCTTTTTCCTCTCCATAGGTGTTGAGAAGCATAAAAATATCTTCTTTCTCAAGAAAAGATTTTTGAAGAATTTCCTTTAAACGATTATGCTTCATCTTGACAAAATGGTTGAATAACTCTCTCAAAAATACCATTCACATAAGCAATCAGCATCCCATAATTAGTAATTGGAATATTTTTCCCCGATACGATTTGCATTCTGTTCAGGACTTGCTTGCGGGTTGCAACACAGCCACCACATTGAATAACCAAAGCATATTCAGTCAGGTCTTCTAATGAGGCATTTAATCCCGACCGGAATTCGTAATGTAATTTTTTACCGGTATGCTTCGCCAACCAAACGGGTATTTTAAACCTTCCGATATCTTCACAACTTAACTGATGGGTGCATGATTCCAGAATCAATATTTTATCCTCATCTTGTAATTTATCGATTTGATTTGTTCCTCTGATGTAAACATCCAGATCGCCCTTTAATCGGGCAAAAAGAATACTAAAACTGGTTAATGGAATTTCTAAAGGAAGAACTGAATTTACATAATCGAAAACCTGACTGTCGGTAACCACAAGCACCGGTTTTATCCCTAGTTTCATAAAATTTTCCAATTCTGTCTCTTTCACCGACATGCAGATACAATCATGATCAAGCACATCGCGCCAGGCCATTACCTGAGGTAAAATCATTCTGCCATCAGGAGCTTCGGAATCAATTGGAGTAACCAAAAGTACAATATCTTTTGGTTTTAGGATTCCTTTGAAAAGAGAAGGCTTCTGGTATGCTGTTTTTGGAATATTTCTTATAATGGCTTCAATAATTTCGCCCTTATTCTCCTGATCAAGGGTACTAAAATCAAGTACCTCAGAGTTCGTAAAGAATTTAATCCGATCAAGCGTATCAAAATCAATTTCCTCAATATCAGCTTTATTATGAATAATGATGGCCGGAATATTGAACGCTTTAAATTCATTCAACAGTTCAATTTCGTCATCATCAAAAGTATTTTTCGCAATAATTAATATGGCAAGGTCGATGGTTTTTATCACCTCCCTTGTTTTCGCTACCCTTTTTGAGCCCAACTCGCCTGTATCGTCAATTCCAGCCGTATCGATCATCACAACAGGACCAACTCCAAAAATCTCAACTGATTTTTTTACAGGATCGGTAGTAGTACCTGACTGATCCGAAACAATCGCAACTTCCTGGCCAATAATTGCATTAATAAAAGAACTTTTCCCATTGTTCCTTCTGCCGAAAATGCCGATATGTGGTTTTAAATCTGTTCCTTTGCTCATGACTCTAGACGCTAAAAATATAAATCACGTTCACCGTTTTTAATTCTCATTAAACGAGCATGCACTTCATCAATATTCTGAAACCCTTCTAAATCAAGCATGCTTTTTTCAATAAGCTTCCATCCTTTCTCCGCAGTTTCAGGAGGTGCATAGTCCATCAGATATTCTGCCAGCGTCAGCATGGCATTTGATGAACAATACCTTTTGATAAAACCGGGTACCGAAAACTCCATAAAATGCTCTCCGGTTCTACCTAACCGGTAACAAGCCGTACAAAATGAAGGCAGGTAATCCTGTTCAATCAATTCTTCGATCACATCGTTTAACGAACGATTGTCGTTAATTTGAAACTGCTCCTTTTTAAGTTCCTGGTTCTTCTGAAACTTTTCAGCATAGGCTCCAATTTCAATTTTTGTTCCAGCATCTATTTGCGAACAACCATATTGCAATACTTCTCGGCGAATTTCAGCCGTTTCTCTGGCTGTTAAGATCATTCCGGTATAAGGAACTGCCAATCGGAGAATGGCAATGATCCGTGTGAATTCCTCATCATTTACTAAATACTGTTCATCGACATCAAGATTTAGCGCTTTTTGCAACCTGGGAAAGGAGATGGTATGAGGCCCGACATTATAGCAGGCTTCCAGATGATTGGTATGCCTAACCAATGCCAAAACCTCATATCTCCAATCATACAAACCAAATAAAACACCAATTCCTACATCATCAATTCCGGCTTCCATTGCACGATCGAGGGATGTGACCCGATAGTTATAATCCGCCTTTTTTCCCGAAAGATGATATTTTTTGTACGCTTCAGGATGATAGGTTTCCTGAAAAATCTGATAGGTTCCGATTCCTGACTCTTTAACTGTTTTAAAATCTGCAATATCCAAAGGTGCTGCATTGATATTTACTCTTCGGATTTCTCCATTTCCTGATTTTATATTATATACTTTCCTAACCGTATCAGCAATATATTGTGCATTGTATTTTTGATGTTCGCCAAAAACCAAAATAAGTCTTTTTTGACCATTTTGTTCTAATGCAACCACATTTTCGTATAATTCCTGATCATTAAGGGTTTTTCGTTCGGCTTTGCTGTTCGATGCCCTAAACCCACAATATTTACAATTGTTATTGCAAAGATTCCCAACATATAATGGTGCGAACAACACTATCCGGTTTCCATAAATATTACGTTTTAGCGTTTTAGCACCATCTTTAATCATTTCAATTTGTTCAAGATCTGTAGCTTTTACAAGCAATGCTACATCCTCCAAATTTAATCGCTCTTTGTTCAATGACTTTTCAATCACTTGCCTAACCATGTCAGTGGTTGGTTTGGCCCGATTTAAATAATCATTTATTTCTTCAGGATCAATGAAATTGATCATTGATTCGTCCTTAATCCTATATTTTTGGGGCTTAAAAATCATGGTTCCTTTTTATTTGATCGGTAAGCTTACCGTGAATTTACTTCCAACATCGGGAGTGCTTTCGACATAAATGGTTCCTCCGTTGAGTTCCACCATTTTTTTAGTTATTGAGAGTCCTAAACCACTTCCGGTCACATTTTTCGTTTTTGAGTTTTTGATCCGCACAAACTCCTGAAACAGTTTTTCCATATCCTCCGAACTCATCCCTATGCCGGTATCTTCAATGGTTATCTTAACGCTCTTCTCATCTTTTGAAATATTTAAAAAAACTTTTCCTTCGTCTTTATTATATTTTATGGCATTTGACAGAAGGTTATTTAAAATTATCTCCAACTCATCTTTATCGGATGAAATGTAAAGATTCTCCTCTGCGTCCAGATAAACCTTTACCTGCTTCTGAATGGCAAGAGGCTCGATGGTATCCATCGCCATTTTAGCGACTTCATAAATATCAACCTGATTGATGGTCCTGGATTTTTTCCCTGATTCAAGTTTAGTCAGGTCGAGTAAATCAAGGATGAGTGTCCGCATTCCTTTTAATCGTTCCATCGAACGTTCAATCATAATGGCATAATCATCAATATTATCACCTACCTGTTTTTCCTGCATTATTTTCAAATAACCTTCGATCGCGTTGATGGGTGATTTTAATTCGTGCGAAAGCACAGAGAGAAACTGAAAGCGGATTTGTTTACCTTCCTTATTCATCTTTCGCGTCATCCGTTTCAGATAAAGCTGCTTGGTAATACTTTCGATGGCAGTTTTTAACTCCTGTGGGGTAAAAGGTTTTGGTACGAAATTGTATGCACCGATATTGGTTGCTTTAACTGCCAGATCGAGTGAAGCGTAACTGGTGATCATCATTACCAAAGCATCGTATTGAATTTTACGGATATACTCCAACACCTCAATACCGTTGATACCGGGAAGCTGATTATCGAGCAGGATGATATCAATATTTTGCGATTCGATAATCTCAATGGCTTTCTCACCCGTTTCGGCATCGATTAATTCAAATGCGAAATCTTCTTCCATGAATGGATAACTAACCGTAAAATTGCGCATGATCCTTCCGATCCCTGAGCGGATTCCGGGTTCATCATCAACAACCAATACCTTTAAAATTTCCATTTTTAGAGCTTTAAAAGTTTATTAATTTCCCTGTGAAGTTGGTCCGATCTTAATCCTTTTTCAAGATATAGATCAGCTTTAATCCAGGTTTTATCTTCCTTCGATTCAACTCCAAATATCATCCCTGTTTCAGCAGTAACGGCACTTGCAATTATTACCGGCACATCGGGATATTTTTGTTTTATTTTATGACCAAGAATAAACCCACTATCCATATTCTCCATCATTAAATCAATAATTGCCATATCGGGTTTAGTAGATTCAAGAATTTTAATTCCTTGATTTTGTCCTTCTGCAGTGATCACATTAAATCCAAATTTTTCAATCTGGAGTTTCATCTGAAACAGATAATCGCTATCATCGTCAACTACTAATATTGTTTTTTGTATATCGCTTTTCATTTTTTTGTTTTTTTAAGTCGTTCGATTCGAGATTTAAGACACAAGATTCAAGATTTAAGACTCAAGATTTAAGATTCAAGATTCAAGATTTAAGATTCAAGACTCAAGATTCAAGATTTAAGATGCAAGATTCAAAATGTATTTTAGTTCAGCATCTATTAGTCTAAAGGGTACTTGTTACTTGTTACTTGTTACTTGTTACTTGTTACCCTGCCTGCCTTAGGCAGGTTGTTTTATGATATTTGTTGCTTAATACTTGTTACTTATTACTTGTGTCTTGTGTCTTCTGTTTTCTGTTTTCTGTCTTCTGTTTTCTATCTTCTATCTTCTAACCTTGTGTCTACTATCTTGTGTCTTCTATCTTGTGTCTTCTATCTTGTGTATTCTGTCTTCTGTATACCGTTTTCTGTCTTCAATCTTGTGTCTTGTGTCTTGTGTCTTCTATCTTCTGTCTTGTGTCTCCTGTCTTCTGTTTTCTGTCTTCTTAGTTAAATCCCTAAAATTTAGGAACATCAATTATAAATGTTGTACCTGTTTGTCCTTTACTTTCATCCGTGTTTGAAATCACATTAATCTGACCTCTATGCATTTTTATGATGCCGTAAACCAATGGTAATCCTAGCCCGGTACCCTTTCCCAATGCTTTTGTCGTAAAAAACGGGGTATAAAGTTTATCCATATTCTCCTGAGGAATACCAACCCCTGTATCGGAAATTTTAATTTTAAAATCTGACTCGGTATCTGTAACGTCAATGCTTAGGATACCCCCGTTTGGCATGGCTTCTATGGCATTTTTTTCCAAATTGGTGAGTACCTGCATCATCTGATCCTGATCGATCATTACCAATGAATCGGTTAAATTTGTATTGACTTTCAACTTTATATTTGATGGAAGAATGATGGATTCGGTACTGTGAATTACAAATTTTTCAAGATTTGTTTCAACTTTTTTAACCTGATTTTTGCGTGCAAAATTCAACAGGCCGCCAACGATTTTCTTGCATCGCTCAGTCTGGTCAACAATCAATTCCAAATCCTTGAACATTGGATTATCCGGAGTGGTTTCTTCCTTCAGGATATTGCTGTACATTGTGATTACACCCAAAGGATTGTTTAATTCGTGGGCAATTCCGGCCGACAATTGGCCCATGTGTGCAAGCTTTTCCGAATGTTTAAGCGCGATACGAGCATTGTCGAGATGTTCATTCGAAATATTTAAATCTTCGATTGATTTATGCAATTTTTCGATGCTGTATGGTAAACACATTTCAGTTTCGGCATAGCCCTGAACAATAGCAATAGCATGTTCTTCGCATGTATCGTATCCACAGGTACCGCAATTCAGATAGTCGGAAGGTTTTCTTTTACCCATGCTCAACAATACTTTCTCAATAGAAGACTGCTCCGGTTTTTCAACCCTTCGATCATTTGAAGAGAAAGATTGTGATAAGTCGAGATGACTGTACTTTTTAATATAAGCCTCCCACTCTTCCTGATCAAACTGTTCCAGCTTTTGTTTTACATAATTGCTGATCTGGCTTCGTTTGAAATATCGCTGATCTTTATTGGTCATACCAGGACCCATGATGCATCCTTTGCAGCAAAGCAATTCCATGTATTTACAATCGATCTCCCCACTTTCAAATTCTTTTATAATTTCCTTGAAGTTGTCCTTACCAGATGCAGTAATAATTTTTCCATTGACCAGATCATCACTTTTATCGATGGACTGAATTAATCCTCTCGATACCGGAAAAACGGCTCCTTTAGCTGCTTTTGGCGGATCAAAGTCGCATCGATCATCTTTTTGGGGCACAATCTGATATTTCAAAAATAATTCCCTAAGCTCTTTGAACGTGATGGCTTCATCCACCTCATTCGATTCAGCTTTTTTAGCGATGCAGGGCCCGATAAAAACTACCTTAACATCCTTTCCATATTCTTCATGAATTACCCTTGTTATTGCCACCATTGGTGATGCAATTGGAGAAAGGTTTTTGACCAAATCGGGATGGTAGTGTTCAATATAGTAAACAATAGATGGACAGTCAGAAGAAATGTAAGGTGTAGGGTCATCGCCATCTATCATTTGACGATATTCACTTGCAATCAAATCAGCTCCAAAAGCTACTTCCACGACTTTTAAAAAACCCAATCTTTTAATCATTCTAACCAAACACTGATAATCCTTAATATCAGAAAACTCGGCTGGAAAGCTTGGAGCGATACACGCGATGACTCTTTCATCGGAATTCAGCAATTGTTCAACCTCGTTTTTTGAGTCAAGAAAAACTTTCGCTCCCTGACTGCACACCTTCACGCAATTGCCACAACCGATGCACCTTTCATTTATTACTTCTGCCTGCCCATTATTGATCTTTATTGCCTTAACAGGACATTCACGCACGCAGGTATAGCATACACGGCATTTGTCTTTTACCGTGATAACCAGCTTATTTCGTTCTGCGTGTCCCATGTTAACTGTCATTATTTTAACACATTTCTTTTTGTGTACTTTGTATGTAAGAGTTGATGACTTTTATGTCCCAATGGCTCTTCCAGATAGTTTTCGTACAAAGCAATCACTTCAGGGTTTTGATGAGATACCCTCACAATTGCTTTATCGTCAATAGCGTAAATCGATTGCATTCGTGCCCTGATCGCTTCTTCTGAAGCACCAATATGTTGTCCCCCTCCATT
>PHDM01000177.1 GCA_002840985.1 Bacteroidetes bacterium HGW-Bacteroidetes-17 | reverse complement strand
CGAAGCACCGAACTGAAATTTTTTGTCAAGGATACAGGTATTGGGATTCCAAGTGACAAGCAAGAATTCATTTTTGATGTATTTCGGCAAATTGAGGATACACATACCCGAACTTATGGAGGAACAGGAATTGGCTTGTCCATTTCCAAGAGATTAGCTGAACTTTTGGGAGGCCGCATGTGGGTTGATTCAGATCCAAATGGCAGCTCTTTTTATTTTACAATTCCATTAGAATTGATTGTTGAGCCCGCAGGATCAGGAATAAAAGATGAATTAAGTTCAGCATCCATTGCGGATATAACAATTCTGATAGCCGAAGATGACGAATCAAGTTTTGAATTTTTAAAAGTCGTACTTAAAAAAACAGCTCAATTTATACTATGGGCCTCAAATGGGGAAGAGGCAGTCAGCCATTGTAAAAATCATCCTGAAATTGACCTTGTACTTATGGATATCAATATGCCGGTTATGAATGGTTATGACGCCACCAAAGCCATAAAGGAGCTTCGGCCCAATCTTCCTATCATTGCACAAACAGCCTATGCAATCGCAGGTGATCGTGAAAAATCACTTGCAGCCGGATGTGATGATTATATTTCAAAACCCATAAAAAGGAAGGAACTTATTGACAAGATTAATAAACTTATTACTGGAAAATCTGAAGCGTAAATTTAAGGTACAATAAAATGATACCCCATTCCTTTCAAGGTAACAATTTCAATACGTTTATCTGAAGAAAGGTATGCTCTTAATTTTCGGATATACACGTCCAGATTTCTGGAATTGAAGTATGAATCGTCGCCCCAAACACACATGAGAAGTAGTTTTCTTTCAACTGTTTGGTTTTGATGAGTGGCTAAAATGGTTAATATTTGCGATTCGCGAGAGGATAGTTTAATTTGCTTCGTATCCGAAATCAATTCAAATTTCCCGGGAAGAAAACGGATATTGCCAAGTACAATTTCTTCGGCCTGCACATTATTTTTAGAAGATCCAACCGTATTTATTAATTGCAATTGATTTTGAATCCGAACGATCAGTTCTTTTACACTAAATGGTTTCTTTATATAATCAGTTCCTCCACTTTCAAAACCCATCACAAGATCGTCAACACCCACTTTTGCCGTTAAAAAAATGATGGGTAATGCAGGATAGAGATTCCTGATTTGTTTCCCCAAACTTAGCCCATCCACATTAGGCAACATAATGTCCAAAACGCATATGTCTGGCGCAAATCCCTTGAAAGCATTTAGGACCAATGCGCCATCATTAATTAATAACAGCTCAAACCCTTGGCTTTCTAGTGTTTCCTTGACTATTTTCCCAAGGAAAGGCTCGTCCTCTACGTATAAAATTTTATACTTTTTCATATTGAATTTGGGATTTTCAATAAAAATTCACATCCTCCCTCTTGTAAATTTTTAACCGTTATACTGCCTTTATGATGTTCCATCACTAATTTCGCATAGTTCAAACCCAATCCATAACCTTTCACATTGTGTTTGTTGTGGGTTGGCACTCTAAAAAATTTATCGAAAACCTTTTTTAAGTATTCGTCTGGAATACCCGGCCCATTATCTTTTACGGAAATTTCAAAATATCCGGCTTCACGGCACAAGGTCAAACTGATAATCGCCGGCGATTTGCAATATTTCAGGCTGTTATCAATCAAATTGATAATCACTCCCTGCAAATGGATACTGTCCACCTTTGCAATAGCTTCATTTAATACTGTTGAAAAGTTCAAACTGGCATTATTCTTACCCAAGCGATATTGTAATGATTTTATTACTTCTTCAATAAGAAGGCGTAAATCTGTTTCTTCCGGTTCAAATAAATTTTCCCCATTTTCGAGAACCGAATTATTCAATACTTTCGAAACCAGCAAATCCAATCGATTCATTTCTAATAACGACATTTCCAAATAGTCTTTAACTACTGCCGGATCCTTGCTCATATCAAAATCAAGTAAAGCTTCCAATGCAACTTTGACTGTCGACACCGGAGTTTTAAGTTCATGGGTAATATTGCTTATAAATTCATTTTTAATCAGCAAAAGCTTTTTCTGTTTTTTAATGTTTAAGTAGGACAATCGGAAGGAACCTGCCGTGATCAACAAGAGTATAAGGGCAAAAAATATTTGAGGGCCCATCGCAAATAGCAGGTAACCATTAAACCTTTCCAATTTAACAGCAAATGAATTATTAAAAATCCTACTTGAAATCGTAATTTCTTTAGGAGAAGGTTTAATCACCTCTTTTGAGGAAAGCCAACTTAGTTTAAAATCATATTCATTCTGATTCAGGAATTTATTGAAATTATCTTTTAAAATCGAGGTATCTGCTTTTGAACCAAAAAAAGTGGCTCTTCCGGATCTATTATTTCCCATACCTTCCATTCGATTTACAAACATCCTAACGCCTTGATATAAATAGGTATTAGTGGTATCCCCATTTGGTGTAAAATGAAAAACAGGTTTTTTCTCATTGGTGATAGAATCTTTTACAATATTTCTACTTTTAATTTCTATATTTCCAAGATGTCTTTCTATAGCGTGAGGCTCAGATATGACCAGTGTGTCAAAACTATTTTCACCTGCTGAATCCGATCTCAGATCGAGCTGAATGGTGAAATTGCTTGAATCCCCTAAAATAGGATTGATTAAATGTATAGCCATCAGGGAATCTATCATTGATCTTTCGGCAGTATCAAAACCCCTGGATAATTCTCTCTGAAGTGTGAATTTCTCCATTCTGTATTGCCCAATTAACCAATATAAGACAAAAAATACAAGTAATAACTGGCTCAACACCATCAGGAAAACGATCGGTATTTTTTTTAATGCTTTCATTATTTATAATGATATCGACAAAAGTAGCCTAAATGAAAAAGAAGTAATAATAAATTAACCTTAATTAACCTTTATTGGGTTTCCCTTAACCTTGCAATCCATCGACCCCAACTACCTTTGATTCATTATTTCATTTAATTTTTAAATCAAAATTATCCATTAAAAAGTATTACTAACAATAAAAATTATTTAAGGATGAAAAATATTATTTTAACAATTTGCGCAATAGGCCTTGGCTTAGGAGTTTCTGCACAAGAATCTGCAAAGCAAGGAGAAGTTACTTATTCCGAAACCGTAAAAATCGAAATTCGGATTGAAGGCATGACTGAAGAAATGATGAACCGCATGCCAAAGGAAAGAAAAATGAAAAAGTTACTTTACTTTAATGAGGCTGAATCAAGCTATCAAAACTCAAAGGAAAATGCCAATGCACCTGTACCCGGTGGCGATGGGATGAGAGGTGGAGGAATGCGCTTTATGATGGGTGGGGGCAGTCCAGATGAAATGGTGTATCTGAACTTTACCGATAAGATCAAAATTGAACAAAAAGACTTCATGACCCGCATATTTTTAATTACGGAAGATCTTGCAATCGAAAATTGGAAATTCACAGGCAATCAGAAAACCATACTTGATTATCCTTGCATGGAAGCATCTCTGATAAACGAAAAAGATACCATCTTAGCCTGGTTTGCACCAAGTATACCCGTATCGGCAGGACCGGGTAATTACGTAAACTTACCGGGTTTGGTATTGGGAGTT
>PHDM01000176.1 GCA_002840985.1 Bacteroidetes bacterium HGW-Bacteroidetes-17 | reverse complement strand
CATTGCGATTTAACGCCGTGGGAAGAGCCAGATATTGACGAGCAAACAAATAGAGTCAGGCTTAGTTACTCATGGAACTTTGAGCGTGGTGATTTTAACAAAAAACCCGGTGTTCATGAAGAATCACCATTGCTTGACCCTAACTTAAAAGATACCGCACATGCTGCAAGAATAAATAAGTGGAACACCGAAACACTTGAATTTAAGCTGATTAAAGATGATACAACAGCCCATAAACTTGCACAATATTATTTAAAAAACATCACCAAACAACTTAAAAGAACATCAATCACTACCGAAGTTGGAATTGGTGATCTTGATGCTGGTGAAGTTGTAAAAGTTACTTCGCCGCGTTTTGGTTGGTCAGAAAAAGAGTTCGTTGTTACATCAATTAAACGAAACCAAGAGCAGACAACGATAGAAGTTAAAGAATATTCTGCATCTGTTTATGTGTTTACAGACCCCGGAACAGGCGCAGAAACCAGCGGTAGTCAGTATTCACCATATAATATACCAGCGAAACCAACAATGAGTTCGTTGGCTATTGTTAATGAAAAAATGACCGATGGAACTATTCAAACAAGAGTTGATGTCGTTTTTGTAAAACCAACAACAAATGTTCAATTAGTTGCTCTTTACTTTAAACCAGTTGGCGACCCAGATACATCATTTAGACCTCTTGATTTTACAGTCGATGCTACTAGAATATCAGCACTTTGGAAGGGCGTAGAAGCTGGTAATTACAACTTCAGACTTGTTTCAATAAGTTCTGCTGGTATTTACTCAGATATAGCAATAGAATCTGGTGATAAACATTATTATGGTCAGCCGGGAGCCGAGTCATTTAAAACAATGACTGGTGACGTTGTAGCACCGGGAACACCAACAGTTGCCGATATGAACCCGATTATCGGTGGTGTGTCGTTTTACATCACGGTATCTGGTGGTATTCCTGATGATTTTTCACATTTTAAAGTCTATCGAAAAATTGGTATAGCAGCAGAAGAACTACTTGATGAAAATTGGCCTTCTCAGTTATTCAGTGATACTGATCGTGGTTCTGGCTATGCTGCCAGAACTTACGCCGCGATTGCCGTAGATACAAGCGGTAATGAATCTGCCATGTCTGCTTGGTCGGCTTCATCTGTTCCATTACAAGTTAAAAATGGTGACATCGAAGCTGAATCTGTAACTACTGAAAAATTAACAGCTCAACAGATCATAGCCAAAGACTTTAGAAGTGCTTGCAATGTTGGAAATGGTGTTGTTTCCGGTGTAATGCTCACTTGTGCTGGTTTCCAAGCATGGAATGGTTCTTGTAGAACTGTTAACATCAGCAACACAGGTAATGTTGAAATATCAGGTACAATTTATGCGTGTGCTGGTTGCTTTACAGGTACAATTTATGCATGTGCTGGTTGCTTTACAGGTTGCTTATATTCATGTGTAGGTAATATTGGTGGTTGGTGCGTTACAAATGGGTGTATTCACTCAGCATCATGTGGGATAATACTCACAGCCACAGGTATAATGCAAACAGGCAATTTTGTAACAGGAAACAGTGGTTGGAAAATAGATTGTATCGGCAATGCAGAATTTAATAACGTTTGTGCAAGGGGATCAATCAGAACAGCAGTCTTTATAAAAGACGAGATAAGTGTTGTTGGTGGTCATACAATGATAAGACCAGCAGTTACACTCGATTGTTTTGCTGGTACTTATAGTGCTGGTACATGTACAACAATTTATTCGGATAGTCTTTCACAATTCGCGGTTAATGATATCGTGCGTGTAAAAGATGGTTTAAATGATTCTTGGGGGAGAGTTACATGTATTGGATGTTCTCAGGCATACCCCACACTTGATTATATGTTTGTTATCATGTGTAGTGGTACCTGCGGGTGGACACCAACAAAAGGACAAGCAGTTGTAAACTATGGTTGTTGTTGTGGGTGTGGTGGTATCTGCATGAATGGTCAAGCTCCATATATTGACCTTTATACACATGCTGGTAGCCCTTGGGCTGGAACAACAAGTCGTGTGAGAATTGGTAATCTTAATGGTTGGGGAACGTTGGGTGTGACCTATGGCATTGCTGTTGGTTGTCCGACTGGACAGTACATGACATATGATACGGTCAGCGGTATCCTCAATTTAAAGGGGGCGATTATCATCGGAAGCAGCGGTATCGCCAATTTTAGTGATGCTGGTGCATTAGCTACTGTTAATAACCTCGATGGTGTACCGAATGGTGTTTATAGCGCAAAAACATATTTAGGATCATCACTTATCAATAACTATTCGATAAGTAATAACCTTTATGGGTGGCCTACATGTTCAGGTCTTGTAACTGTTGCAAAAGACGGTGTTAATATACGAGCACATGCTATTTCAACAAATCAATGTGTTCAAGTTATTGCTGATAATTACACTGAAATAGACCCATCTCATACATATAAATTTTCAATGTCTCTGAAAAAAGATATCGCTGGTGGTACACATTACATAGGATTATATGTATATGATTGTAACTGCACACTATTAAATGTATGGCCTTTATCTACTGCGGATGGTTCATGCGGTACAGCGAATAATAACTTTTATTTTGTAGCTGGTGTGGCTTCAGCCGCGACTTGGGTTGATTATGAAATGTATATAATGCCGTCATATATTGCTGCCAAAGATGTGCCACGCGGACTGAATTCGCAATCTCATGCAAAAGTACCAGCAAATGCGAAATATTTAAAACTTCGTTATTTGAACTGGTCAAATGCCGCTGTCACAAGAGTAATGCATGTCTATTCACCATCATTGGTCAATGTCGATACAAGCAATCAAAACGCAATATATCGCGGTCTTTCAACGACAGGTGCGTTGATTTCCAGAGTAGTTCCTGCTTGTACAGCTGCTCCATCTGGTGCTGGTCTTTACTTAGGTTCTGATTATATGGGTTATTATGATGGTGGTGCATGGAAAACCTTCATGAATAACACCGGTTGTTTCTATTTAGGTGGAACTTCTGGCGGTTTACAATGGAATGGAAGCGCATTGACTGTTTGTGGAACCGTATGTGCTACAAGTGGTTGTTTTACTGGTAGTATAACATCTTGTCTAGGTACCATTGGTGGTTGGACGATAGGGTCAAATTATCTACATAATATAACTGCCGGCGCCGGTTCAATTTACTTATGTTCGGCTGGTTATACTATATTTGTAGGAGCATGTACAGCAGCAGCCATATTGGGCTACACAAACCTCGGAAGAATGTATTACAATGGAGCATACTTAAATGCAGTTGGTTTCAGTGTAGGTCTTTGTGGGCCATCATTACCAGTTGCAATTGGTGTTGCTACATTGGGGACTGTTGCTTTACCAAGTGGGACAACTGTAGCTGCGACATGTCCATTCTTTTACGTTGGTTCTGGTTCTACTGCTTATATGCAGTATTACGATGGAGTACTTAATGTAAAAGGTGTAATCTGTGCTACATCTGGTACATTTACCGGGGCGGTGTGCGCTACTAGCGGTACTTTTACAGGAACCGTATGCGCTAGTGCTGGCACATTTACAGGAACTGTTTGTACAGCTGCGTTAACCGCAACATGTGGTACGATTGGTGGTTGGTCTATTACACCAACATATATGTGTGGAACTGGTGTTTATTTATATCCAGCGTATGGTGTTTACACCACACATGCCGGTTCTCATGCAATGCATGGCAAAATGTATGATTGTAATACA
>PHDM01000026.1 GCA_002840985.1 Bacteroidetes bacterium HGW-Bacteroidetes-17 | reverse complement strand
TTCGTTTTATCCATGGCCAGGAATTGTGCCGTTGATTTTGGCAAAGCAGTTGCATTCTTTTCTTTAGAGATGTCATCAATTCAGTTGGTTACACGTTTGATTTCAAGCGAAACCCAGTTATCTGCCGACAAACTCAAAAAAGGAAACCTTGAAAATTACGAGTGGGAACAATTACACTCAAAAATTGGGAAACTCACTGATGCCAAGCTCTTAATTGACGATACCCCTGCCCTCACTGTTTTTGAACTCCGTGCCAAATGCCGTCGTTTGAAAGCACAACACGATATTGATATGGTAATTATCGATTACCTGCAATTAATGAGCGGCAGCGGAGATGCAAGAGGAAATCGGGAGCAGGAAATCAGTGCAATATCCCGTTCACTTAAAGCACTTGCAAAAGAACTGGATATTCCGATTATTGCTTTATCGCAGTTAAGTCGTGCAGTTGAAACACGAGGGGGTTCAAAAAAACCAATTCTTTCGGATTTACGTGAATCGGGTGCCATCGAGCAGGATGCCGACATGGTTATGTTCATCTATCGTCCTGAATATTATAAAATTGAGGTTGATGAAGATGGTAATTCAACGGCAGGAATAGCCGAAATTTGCATTGCAAAGCATCGAAATGGTGCCCTAAAAGATATCCCATTACGGTTCATTGATAAGTTTGCCAAGTTTGCCGACCTTCATACAGATGGTGATGGACTTGCCTATTCAGGATTTGATGCCAACGAAGATTTTGACAGCGGTCAACCCACTCGCATCATTCCATCAAAAATGAACGAGATGGGCGACGAAGATATTCCTTTCTAAATAAGAATAGAACTAATTCAAATCTGGATTCGATATTTAAACAGTATTCAACCTATCTGATATTTATCCCATTGGGCTAATAAGACGTTAGATATTAGAAGTTAGACTATAGACATACAGAATATAGTAGACAGTAGTTAGTAGTTAGTAGGTTAACTTTTGTCTAATATCCAGAGTTTAACGTCTTATATCTTAATTTAAAACAATTAAGGAGCTTTTATTTTAGTGCCTTCTAAATCAAATACGGATCTGAACTTTAATTATCTGTTCTTCAGATATTGATTGATATTTTTCTCAACCCTTGCTAAAACATCATTGCTATCGGCTTTAACAAAATTATCGCCGGTAATGTGCTCGTACAATTCGATATATCGCTCAGATACTGAGTTTACAAACTCGTCATGCATTTCGGGCACTTTCTGACCATCTTTACCCTGAAAGCCATTTGCCATCAACCATTCTCTCACAAATTCTTTTGAAAGTTGTTTTTGAGATTCTCCTGCATTTTGTCTTTTCTGATATCCATCCTTATAGAAATATCTTGAAGAATCGGGAGTATGAATTTCATCAATCAAATAAATTTTATCTCCAACTTTACCAAATTCATATTTTGTATCCACTAAAATTAAACCCATTGTAGCCGCGATCTCCGTACCTCTTTGAAATAAAGCTTTGGTGTAATTTTCCAATTGAATATAATCCTTCTCTTCAACCAGTCCAAGCCTGATAATTTCTTCGCGTGAAATGTCCTCATCATGACCCACTGCTGCCTTGGTTGTTGGAGTTAAAATGGGTTCAGGGAATTTATCGTTTTCTTTCAAGCCATCCGGCATAGCCACTCCACAGATACTTCTTTTACCTTCCCGATATTCTCTCCAGGCATGACCCGACAAATAGCCCCTGATTACCATTTCAACCTTTACGGGGTCACAATAATGGCCAACGGTTACCATTGGATCAGGAACAGCCAATTTCCAGTTTGGAACAATGTCGGCAGTCACATCTAAAAATTTGGCAGCAATTTGGTTGAGTACCTGTCCTTTGTAAGGAATACCTTTAGGAAGCACCACATCAAAAGCCGAAATTCGATCGGAAGCAATCATAACAAGCAATTCATCGTTGATATTATAAACGTCTCGGACTTTTCCTTTATATACACCCTTTTGGTTAGGGAAATTGAAATCGGTTTTTACAATGGCATTTTTCATATTGCTATTATTTTTCGTTTTGATTTTTTGAATAAGCATTAACTATATTAGTCACCAGTTTATGGCGAATAATGTCTTCTTTACCCAATTCAATGAAGGAAATCCCTTTGATGCCCTTCAAAATCCGTTGAGCCTCAATTAAGCCTGAAGACTGGTTTTTGGGTAAATCAATTTGTGTCACATCACCTGTTATCACAAATTTTGCGGAACGACCCATACGGGTCAAAAACATTTTAAGTTGATTTGATGTTGCATTCTGAGCTTCATCCAGGATGGCAAATACATTATCTAAAGTTCTTCCTCGCATGAAAGCAAGCGGAGCAATTTCAATGGTCCCATCTTCCATGTAGGTCAATAATTTTTGCGTTGGAATCATGTCGCGTAAAGCATCATAAAGTGGCTGTAAATATGGATCTAATTTATCTTTTAAATCACCTGGCAAAAAACCCAGATTTTCACCTGCTTCAACCGCAGGTCTGGTCAATACAATTCTTCGGATTTCTTTATTTTTTAAAGCCCTGACAGCCAATGCTACAGCTGTATATGTTTTTCCGGTACCGGCAGGACCAATCGCAAATAACATGTCATTTTTGTCAATGGCTTCTACCATCTTCTTTTGATTCTCTGTTCTGGCTTTAACCATCAATCCATTACGACCATGTACAAGGACCTCTGAAGAATCACCATTTTTGGCATTAAATTCAGCTTCTGTAGTTTCCAGTATCTGATTTATATCATTCTCCGTTATACGCCCGAACTTGTCATGGGTAAGCAGAACTAAAGAAAACTTTTCTTCGAATAATTGAATTTCATTTTCCGGGCCAATTAGTTTAATCGCATTCCCCCTGGCAATCACCTTTAATTTCGAAAAATACTTTTTGATTTGCTCCAAGTTCACATCATTAACCCCCAAAATTTCCAACGGATTGTAATCATCAAGCATGATCGTTTTCTCTATCATCGGCATTACGTTTTAAAAAATTGATTATTCTTATTTACAGTGATAATTTTCTTAATTTTGAATTACAAAATTAATAATTTCCTAAAGTAAACGGAAGTTAATATAATATCGTATGCCAATAATTACATTAACCAGTGACTGGGGATTAAGGGATCACTATTTGGCTTCAGTAAAAGGTAAGATTCTTGCCAATATTCAGGAAGTTAATATCATTGACATTTCGCATCAAATCAGTCCGTTCAATATTGAACATGCAGCATTTGTGATCAAGAATTGTTATCAGGATTTCCCGGAAGGAAGTATTCATATCATTGGCGTAAATACAGAAGAATCTGATAAAGATTCCCACGTTGTTCTTTATCATCACAATCAATATTTTATTGGTACCGACAATGGTATTTTTTCAATGATATTTACCGATCAACCGGAGAAAATAGTTGAACTTACTATTCCACAAGACACTGATTTTTTTACTTTTTCAGCTCGCGATCGCTTTGTAAAAGCTGCCGTTCATCTGGCAAACGGTAACCCAATTGAGGAATTAGGGAATCCATTGAAAAACATTCAAACGAAGATGTTATTCAAGCCTACCGTCGAAGAAATGCTGATTAAAGGCATGGTTATTCATATTGATGGTTATGAAAACCTGATCACGAATATTACAAAAGATCTTTTCGATAAAGTTGGAAATGGTAAAAAATTTGCAATCCAGCTCAGGGGGGTGCAAATCAGATCAATCGCACAATCATATCTTGATGTCCCGACAGGAGAAACGGTTGCAGTTTTTGCCTCAAATGGCCATTTGGAAATAGCCATTAATCAGGGAAACGCTGGAAGCTTGCTTGGCATAGCCATAAATGACGCGATTAGGATCGAATTCGAAAAATGATTTCAATTCAATTTTGAATACCAATTCGTAATATTTCGAGAAACATAGCGTTTCTCAATTATTCATTATTTTAGCGTTTAATTTTTTTGTTGATGATCACAATTTTTAAAAAAGAATTTTTTGGATTTTTCAATTCTTTAACTGCTTATGTAGTCGTGATCGTTTTTTTATTGATTAACAGTTTGTTTTTATGGATTTTACCCGGCAATTTGAACATGTTGGATTATGGATATGCTGATTTGGATGGTTTGTTCGGTATTGCTCCTTATACTTTTATGTTTCTGATACCGGCACTTACGATGCGTTTTTTCTCTGAAGAGCATCGCAGTGGAACCATTGAACTTTTATTGACTAAACCCATCAGTGATTTAAATATTATACTGGCAAAATATTTAGCTGCCTTGGCTTTGGTCATTTTTTCGATTATCCCTACCCTGATCTATTTTTATTCGGTTTATCAACTAGGGTTTCCCAAAGGAAATCTTGATTTTGGTGCATTTTGGGGATCTTTTACCGGACTGATCTTACTGGGTGCCACTTTTGTCTCCATTGGCATATTTTCTTCGGTTTTAACAAATAATCAGATTTTATCGTTTATTGCTGCAATTACATTGAGTGCTTTTTTTTATTTGGGTCTAGATTATATTTCTCAGGCTGAAAGCTTTAACAACCTGTCCTTACTGATCCAAAATCTGGGAATTAGTGCACATTATACTTCAATTAGTCGTGGGGTACTTGATACACGCGATCTTATTTATTTTCTAAGTATCATTTCTTTATTCATCTATTTTACTAAAATATTATTAGGGAGACGGAAATGGTAAGTAAAGGCAAATCTCATTGGATCAAAACACTGAAACAAATTTTATTTGTTTTGGCAGCGCTGTTTTTAATCAACTGGCTCAGTTCTATTTATTATGTAAGATGGGATTGGAGTTCAGAAAAAAGATATTCGCTTTCTGATGAAAGTAAAACCTTATTGAAATCGGTTAATGATGAAATATTTTTCAATGTGTATCTGGAAGGAGATTTTCCGGCCGGATTTATGCGTTTAAAACAGAAAACAAAGGAGATGCTGAATGAATTTCAGGCATACAATAAAAATATCCGTTTTCGATTTATCAATCCCAATCAGGAAAAAGACAACAATAAACGCAATCAACTATATCAGGAATTAATCGACAAAGGACTTACACAGACTGACCTTCAGGTTAAAACCAAAGATGGGTTAAAACAACAACTGATTTTCCCGGGTGCAATCGTTAGTCATAACATGAATGAACTTCCAATGGATTTATTAAAAACGCAATTGGGCGTCCCACCCGAAGCCGTATTAAACAATTCTATCCAATCACTTGAGTTTAGTATCGCAAGCGCGATAAAAAGATTGATTAACAAAACCAAACCTGATATCGCTTTTTTAAAGGGGCATGGAGAATTAGGTCGTGAATTCATCGCGGATATAACTGAAGCACTTACCAAGGATTATCGATTAAATGAGGTTGAAATTCTTGGCAATCCCAAATCTCTGATTGAAAATTTTGGGACTGATTCGATGCAGCCAAAGTACGCGACCATCATTATTGCTAAACCTGAAAAGGTCTTTACTGAAGCCGATAAATATGTAATCGATCAATACATCATGATTGGAGGAAAAATATTGTGGCTAATTGATCCGGTTGATGCTTCGATGGATAGCCTCAAAAATAATCAATCCATCATGGCCATCAGCAAATATTTAAATCTCGATGACCAGCTTTTCACTTATGGGGTGAGGCTTAAGAACAACCTGATCATGGATTTGAATTCCCGGAAAATTCCGTTGCGAACGGGGCAAGTTGGCACACAGGCAAAAATTGATTTTTTCCCCTGGTTTTATTTTCCGGCAATTGGTCCGCAATCGAATCATCCCATTGTTAAAAACCTGAACTCGATCAGTACTGAATTTGTGAGTAGTATTGATCCCCTTTCAAAAAGTGGAATAGTTAAGACTATTTTATTGTCAAGTTCTAATTATTCAAGGACTATCAATACACCTGCCATCATCAGTTTCGATATTTTACAATCGGAACCTGACCCACGGTTTTTTAATCAGGGATCACAAAGTATTGCAGTATTGCTCGAAGGTGAATTCGAATCCGTATTTAAGAATCGATTCTCACCACTCTCGAATGAATTTCAAAACTCCAAATTCCTTGAAAATAGTGTATCGACCCAGATGATTGTCATCACAGATGGAGATTTGATAAAAAACCAATTACATCGTACACAATTCTATCCGCTTCCACTAGGCTATGATCAATATACCGGACAAACTTATGGAAATAAGGATTTTATATTAAATGCAATGAATTACCTTACGGATGGTAAAGGTTTGATCAGCTTGCGGAACCGTGAGTTAAAACTGCGATTGCTCGACAAAGCAAAAATAACCAAGGACAGGATATACTGGCAATTATTAAACAGTTTGGTCCCAATCATGTTAGTCATTCTTTTTGGTATTATTCTATTTATGATTCGCCGAAAAAAGTATGCCGGATAAGCATTAACTTAAGCAATACTTATCTTATCAATGGATAAAAATGGAATATTAAAGATATAATGAACTACCCCGTAGCAGAGCTGCGAGGTATCTGGAATATAGAATACAGAAGTCAGAATTTTTTTGAAGATATGTTAATCCCCCTTCTGAATTCTTACCGCGAAGCAGAGCTTCGAGGAATTCTTTTGATTAAAGCTCAACCTCCTATTTAATTGCATATCAATAAATCTTTTATCAATATAATCTTTCCAGAAATAATCTTTTTATTGTTTAATTCTTAACAATAGCTTTGTTATCTTTGCACCGTATTTATAATATCTATTTTAAGCCTATTTGAATTAATGACAAAAAATCTGTACATAGCTGCAGCAGAAGCTTACTCCGGCAAATCCCTCATCGTTTTAGGGATCATGAACATTCTACTACGAAATTTGAAACGTGTCGGAATTTTTCGACCAATCGTAAATATAAGTCAAGGTAACGATCCACATATTGAACTTATCCGTCAGCATTTTAAACTTCCTTTTGAGCACAGGGAACTGTATGGTTTAAACGACGAGGAAGCCTTTGATTTCATTCGGAAAGATGATATGGATAGCCTATTTTCCGCTATTCTCAATAAATATAAGCAACTTGAATCAAAATGTGATTTTGTTTTAATTGAAGGAACAGATTTTACAGGATCCCTACGACCATTTGAATTTGATTTTAATGCAAGGGTTGCCAATAACTTGGGTTCACCAATCATTATTGTAATAAATGGATACGCTAAAAGCGTCGAAGAAATAAAAAGGACCATTCATCTCAATAAAAAAATCTTAGCCAATGAAAAATGTTCCTATTTCGGAATGTTTGCAAATCGGGTTAAATTTGAAGATAAACCTAAAATTGAAAACTTTATAAAGTTAGAACATACTGATAAAGAAATAAATATTGTAATTCCTGAATTGGCATTATTACAAAAACTTACTATACGTCAAATCAGCAATGCATTAAAGGCTACCAAGATTTATGGTGATGACGTGGTTTTAGATTATGATGTTGACGAATACCATATTGGTGCAATGAGTATCGAACATGTGCTGGAACATACCAAAGCAGGGGCACTTGTGATAACGCCTGGTGATCGCCCGGATGTTATTATCAGTCTTTTCATGACTTATATTTCCGAAAATTTCCCAAAGATCGCGGGAATTCTCCTTACCGGTGGATACAAACCCAGCAAGGAAATTATGAATTTGATTACAGGAATAAAAAAACTTCCTATTGCTGTTCTTCAAGTTGCCGATGACACTTATACAACAGCTTTAAAAGTACATAACATAAAAACCGTTCTGAAAGCAAGCAACGAACGTAAAATGGCTGCAGCTCTGGGTCTTTTTGAATCACATGTTGAAGAAAAAGAGCTGACTGATTTAATAAGCTTCACTCCTTCCAAAGTACTCACCCCAATTATGTTCGAGTATTTATTATTTGAACGTGCAAGAGCGCATCATAAACACATTGTATTGCCCGAAGGTGATGATGAACGTATTTTAAGGGCTTGTGAAATATTGTTAAAGCGAAAAGCTGTCGATATTACCTTACTTGGAAACGAAGTAGAAATCTATAAAAAAGCAGAGTCACTACAGTTAAAACTTGCCGGAGTAAATATTATTGATCCATTCGATAATGATTTGATTAACGACTATTCGGCTACTTATTATAAATTAAGAAAAGAAAAAGGAATCACCAAGGCAATGGCTGTTGATTTGATGCAGGATGTGAGCTATTTAGGAACCATGATGGTTTATAAAGGCCACGCCGACGGAATGGTTTCAGGCGCTGCACATACAACCCAACATACCATTCGCCCTGCTTTTGAATTTATCAAAACCAAACCAGGTTTTTCGATTGTTTCATCAAGCTTTTTAATGTGTTTTGAAGACAAGGTTTTGCTTTATGGAGATTGTGCCTTAAATACCAATCCAGATGCTGAACAATTGGCAGATATAGCCATCAGTACTGCCGATACTGCATTGATGTTTGGAATTGAACCGCGAATTGCAATGTTATCTTATTCTACGGGTAAATCGGGTAAAGGTGCGGATGTTGATAAAGTACGACAAGCAACGGAAATTGCTCAAAGCCGCCGACCTGATTTAAAAATTGAAGGACCGATTCAATATGACGCCGCGATTGATCCAACAGTAGCGATCCAAAAAATGCCGAATAGTGAAGTTGCCGGTAAAGCAACCGTTTTCATTTTCCCGGACCTGAATACAGGAAACAATACTTACAAGGCAGTTCAGCGATCAGCTAATGCAGTAGCAGTTGGCCCTGTTTCACAGGGATTAAACAAACCAATCAACGATTTAAGCAGGGGTTGCACCGTTAAAGATATTGTAAATACTGTGTTGATTACCGCTATTCAGGCTCAAGAAAATAAATGAGATTTGCCTCCTATTTAAGATATAGGAAGGAGTATCCAGAATAGTAAAATCTTCTTAAGCAGCAAATAGGACATTGATCTCATTTATCCCATTAATTGTTCTTACTTTTGAAATTGAAATCTCAAATGTAAACAATTATCGTATCATGGATCATTTTATGAAACTTGGCTTCTTCCCGACTCCTCTTGAAAGGCTCAATAATTTGTCTGATCAATTTCCTGGTTATCAGATATATATTAAAAGGGATGACCAAACCGGACTGGCGACTGGTGGGAATAAAACCCGCAAACTTGAATATTTAATTCAAACGGCACTTGATCAGTCGTGCGACAGCATTATCACGGCCGGTGCCCAACAGTCAAATCATTGCAGGCAAACCGCCGCTGCCGCAGCCAGGGCAGGGTTAAAATGCCACCTTGTTCTGGGTGGCCATCAACCAAAAGAATTTACCGGAAATTTACTCATGAGTAAGCTCTTGGGTGCTCATCTTCATTTTACCGGAGAAAACAGAAAGGGTGAAGATATTCCATTGATCGCCGCATCTTGTAAAAAAAATGGACAGCGTCCATATATCATTCCTTATGGCGGCTCCAATTCAATTGGCGCACTTGGGTATGTTCGTGCAATCAAAGAACTTCAGGACCAATTAAAAGAGCTGCAACAACCTATTGATTATATTTATTTTGCCAGCAGTTCCGGAGGCACCCATGCGGGGATGTTGTTAGGAAAAGCGCTTTATCAGCTTGATAGCGAAATTATAGGAGTTTGTATTGATAAAGACGAAATCAATGGATTGAGCCTTAATCAAAACATTCTGAACATCATGAATGACACTAAAAAAAGATTGAATATAACACGCGACTTTTGTCTTGATGAAATCCATTTATTACTTGATTATGAAAAAGCCGGATATGGTGTGTTGACAAATAATGAGATTAATGCCATCAAATTATTAGCTGAAAAAGAAGGAATTCTGCTAGATCCAGTTTATACAGGACGTGCATTTTATGGCATGATCGATCAGATCATAAATCAAAAAATCAGGTCAGGTTCATCCGTTCTTTTCTGGCATACAGGTGGCTTCCCTGCAACTTTTAATTATATAGCTCAGTTATCAAATTAAACATTTACTCATGGCTCTTCTGATTATCTGTAACGATCGTGACTTAAGTCCCTGGACGTCTGCTTTAAGAAATATCGATCCCAAAATTGAACTTCGTGTCTATCCTGAAGAGGGAAATTTGGAAGAGATTGAATTTGTGCTTTGTTGGAAACATCCAAGAGGAATTTTGAAACATTATCCAAACCTAAAAGCTATCTCATCGCTGGGTGCCGGAGTTGACCATTTGCTAAGTGATCCGGATTTACCTTTAAACATCCCTATTGTCAGAATCGTAGATCCGGAGCTTGCACATGCCATGAGCGAATTTGTGATTGGTTTAATATTTAACCATTTACGCGCGTTTACCCAATATCACGAAAATCAAAAACAAAAAATTTGGGATGTCAATAATTTTCAGATTGCCCCTAATGTTCATGTCGGCATCATGGGAATGGGTGTTTTAGGGCAGGATTTAGCCATCAAGTTGGCCGCTATTGGATTTAAGGTAGTTGGTTGGGCCCAATCGCCAAAAGAAATCAAAAATGTAAAAGTTTACACAGGATCAGATGAGTTCGATGAATTTCTGTCGGAAACGAACATTTTGGTATGCCTTCTTCCCTTAACTGAGAAAACAAAAAACATACTGAATAAGGAAACATTTTCAAAAATTCAGGATCAGGCTTATATCATTAATGTAGCCAGGGGCAATCATTTGGTTGATGAAGATTTGATTGAAATGATTGATGGCAATAGATTGTCAGGTGCAAGTTTGGATGTTTTCCGTATTGAACCTTTGCCCGAAAATCATCCGTTTTGGGCTCATTCCAAAATTAATATAACCCCTCATATTGCCAGTTTGACCAATCCTATTTCAGTGGCTCCTCAAATAATCGAGAATTATAAGCGGGCAATGGCAGGTCAACCCTTATTGAATCTGGTTTCTACCAAATTGGGGTATTAAGGAAAATAAATACCATTTCGCCTTTTCGCTTCAGCAATTGCAGAAATTTCGATGGGGGATCCACCGGGTATTTTTGCTACCTGAAGACAAAGACGGGCAGGGAAAATTTCGTCGGTAAAAAAATCGCGGTAAGCTTCATTCACAAAATCATAATCATCTAAATCCATTAAAAATATTTGAACCATCACCAAATCTTTATAATCCATTTTATAGTCTTTTAAAATGGTGCCGATATTTTTCATACACTGGCGTGTCGATTCTTTAATATCACCAATGACCAACTCCCCGCTTTCATCGCGGGCAATTTGTCCGGCAATATATAAGGTTTCATTCACCATTCTGGCTTTGCTATATGGCGGGGCAGAACCTTCACCAGGTTTTTCCTCTGCAATGACTGAAGTCAGCATAAAAAAACTAATCAGGATCAAATAAAACTTTTTCATTTTGGATTTTTTAGATGGTTATCGCATACTAATTTACAAATATTATGATGTCAACAATTAGTCATATATAAAATCTTTTATATTTGTTAAGAACTTAATTTAAAAATCCATAATTATAACCCTTATGAAAAACGTACTTCCCTATTTATTACTACTCACTATCCTGATTTATCCATTCAACTTTTTAAAATCTCAGCATGTCGGAATTGAAAATGCGGGGAAATATGATCGATTTTTGATTAAAAATGTGATGTTGATTGATGGAAAAGGAACACCAATGAAAGGACCAAATGATGTGATTGTTGAAAAAAACAAAATTACAGCCATAACAAATACCAAAACAGGGAAAGATGCCTATGCCAATGAAAAACACTTTATCGACGGTACGGGAATGTATTTGTTACCCGGTTTGATCAACAATCATGTGCACATCCATGAAAGGCCGAATTGCACACTTGAATATTTATACAAACTATGGCTGGCATGTGGTATTACTACTGTGCGTGATGTTGGTAGCGACATTGAATTAACCTTGGCTGACCGACAAAAAAGCCAAATGGGCTATCTTACGGCTCCACGAATTTTAATTTACATGGTCGTTCGCAATAAAGATATTAAAGGTGCAATTGCCCAGATTCGTGAATTTAAAAAAATGGGTGCCGATGGGATTAAAATATTCGGTATGGACAAAGAGGTGAGGGAAGCTGTTTTGGCCGAAAGCCATGTATTGGGTTTAAAAGTGGCACACCATGTAGGGGTTGAAGAAACCGATGCGCGCGATGATATTCAATATGGCACTTCAACCATCGAGCATTGGTACGGCATCCCTGATGCGGCGCTTATAGGCTCTCAGAATTTCCCATCCTGGTATAATTATAATAATGAGAATGATCGTTTCAGATGGGCCGGGAGTTTATGGAAAGAAGCCGACCCTGTTCGTCTCGAAAAAATACTAAAAGGAATGGTCGATCATCATGTGGCATGGATTCCTACTTTTGCCATTTATGAAGCTAACCGTGATTTACAAAGGGCCCAAACCCAGCCATGGTTCAATGAATATTTGCATCCAACATTGGCAAATTATTTTTCACCTTCACCTCAAAATCATGGTTCCTACCATTGGAATTGGACCACTACCGACGAAAAAAACTGGAAAGAAAATTATAAAATCTGGATGAAAGCCGTAAAAGATTTTGCAGATATGGGCGGCTTAGTTGGTGCAGGCGAAGATGCCGGATTTATTTACATGATGTATGGGTTCACCTATATCCGCGAGTTGGAACTGATGCACGAGGCAGGTTTCCATCCCATTGATGTAATGATGAATGCAACAGGTAATAATGCAATAATATTAGGATTTGAGGATCAAATCGGACGAATTAAAGAAGGATTTTTAGCCGATTTGATTTTGGTTGAAGGCAACCCGCTTGAAAATTTAAAATACCTCTATCCTACCGGAATTACTGTTGTTGAAGATGGAGTTGTTAAAACCAAAGGTGGGGTAAAATGGACCATTAAAGATGGGATTGTTTACGATGCCGTAAAAATGCTGGCAGATGTGAAACAGATTGTGGAGGAAGCAAAGAACAAATAAGTTTAAAGGTAACAGGACATCATGATAATTTCAGTTTTTTCAACCATCATTCACACACAAGTAGGAATCCCTTTGTCAGTTTTAATTCTGGCTTTCTGCAAACAAGGAGATCACGGATCCACAATTTAGCTTTATCATCTTCAAAACAATTTCATCAAATTGTTATATTTGCTTTTACTAATCAGTAAAAACCAACATTTATTGTTTTATTAAAGTAAAATACAAATGATCAGAAATGAATACCTCGACCAAGAAAAAATCAACAGCCTGAGAGAGAGGGAGAAAGAGATGAAATGCCTGTATAAAGTTCAGGAAATAATAAGCGAAAATTTACCGGTTGATGAGTTCTTAATGGAAATCGTAAAACATATCTGGGGAGGGTGGCAATATCCAATAATCACCAGGGTAAAAATAATATTTGAAGACAAAATTTACAAAGAGTCGGGATGGGAAGAAACCGAGTGGGTTCAGTTCTCTGACATCATAATAGACGAAGAAATTTCAGGAAGAATTGAGGTTTATTATACCAAATTCAAACAGATGGTCAGGGATAGCCAGTTTTTGCCGGAAGAGCAAAAGTTGCTGAATACAATAGCCCACCAGATTGGCAACCACATCTTTAATAAAAGGTTGAAAAAAACACTTGAAATTTTAGATGCTGAAAAACTTCAAAAAGAAATAATAGATGATCATTCAACTTCCTTGATGCATTCACAAGCGAATGTTCATTGGAAATGGAGATACGACTTTGCAAACATCATTGCACAGAAGCTAGACATGAAAAAACTAGGTGTGAAAGCTTTCTATATTATCGGGAGTACCAAAAATGCAAATGCAGGTCCCGCGAGCGATATTGACCTTCTGGTTCACTTTGAAGGTAACCCTACCCAAGAAACGGAACTAAAAGCCTGGTTCGAAGGATGGAGTCTTTGCCTCTCAGAAATGAATTTCCTAAAAACAGGTTATAAAACTGATGGGTTGATTGATTTACATATTGTTACCGATGATGATATTAAAAATAAAAACAGCTTCGCTACCATGATTGGAGCCTTAACCGATGGAGCAAAACTTATTAAAAAGATTTAGATGAGTAAATGTTTCTTTGTAACGGATCTTCATGGTCACATCGACAGATATGATAAGTTATTCCTTCAAATTAAAGAAGAAAAACCGGAAGCTGTTTTTTTTGGAGGAGATTTGCTGCCACATCGTCTTAAGAAAATGGGGAACTATGATGATTTTACCACCGATTTTCTTTTTCCAAGCCTTTATCAACTTAAAAAGGATTTAAAGGATCGTTACCCCCGGATTTACTTAATTCTTGGAAATGACGATGCACGTTGCGAAGAGGAGAAGTTTCTGACAGAAAGCAACAATGGATTGTTTCATTATTCCAATCAACAAAAAATATCATTTGGGGATTACCTCATTTTTGGGTATTCCTTCGTACCTCCAACCCCTTTCCAGATGAAAGATTGGGAAAAATATGATGTATCCAGGTATGTAGATCCCGGCTGTGTCCATCCGAATGAAGGGTTTAGGACATATGCTCCAACTGAAGATATCGAATTTGCAACCATACAGAAAGATTTAGAAATCTTGACAGAAAATGAAGATGTTTCCAAAGCCATTTTCCTCTTCCACTCACCTCCTTATAAGACCTATCTCGACCGGGCTTCGCTCGACGGGATAATGGTTGATCATGTTCCAATGGATGTTCATGTTGGAAGTATTGCCATAAAACGACTTATTGAGGAAAGACATCCATTTATCACCCTTCATGGTCATATTCATGAATCAACCAGATTAACCGGTTTCTGGAAACAACAAATAGGGAATACGGTTTCATTTAACGCAGCACATGACGGGCCGGAGCTATCAATCGTTAAATTTGATCTCAAAGACCCTTCAATGGCCAAAAGGATCATCTGTTAGAGGACAAAAATCTAATCATCCAAAATATGAAAAAGTACCTTGACAATGATTTTAATTTAACCGAATATGTCCATGTCGCGGATGAATTGTCAATTTGGTCGGCACCATTTGGATTAAAACTGCTTAATTCCATTGATTATAAGCCAAATATTTTGGCAATCGATATCGGATTTGGAACCGGATTTCCGTTGACTGAACTTGCAATGCGACTTGGAGAAAGTTCCACCGTTTACGGAATTGATCCCTGGAAAGAAGCCATTGCTCATGTAAAGAGAAAGATTGATTTTTACAGGATCAAAAATATTAAAATAATCGAAGGTGTTGCAGAATCAATTCCACTTGATAATAATTCGATCGATTTGATTGTCAGCAACAACGGGATCAATAACGTGAGTGACATGGATAAGGTTATTTCTGAATGTTCGCGTATCATTAAACCTAACGGACAATTCGTACTAACGATGAATATGGATAAAAGCATGATTGAGTTTTATGAACAATTTGAACTGGTTTTATCGGAATTAAAACTGAATAAAGAAATTGAATTGATGCATCAACATATTTATCAAAAGCGCCGCCCACTCGATGAAATTAATTCACTGCTTCAAAAGCACGGATTTAAGATTAAAAATTTAAAACAGGATCGGTTCAATTATAAATTTACAGATGGTACTGCTATGATGAACCATTATTTTATTCGATTGGCATTCATGGATTCCTGGATCAGGATTGTGCCTAAAGATAAATTGGAGCAGGTATTCGACCGGATTGAAATGCAACTCAACAATAAATCGATGATAGATGGCGGGCTTAAACTTAGCATTCCTTTTATATTGATTAATGCTAATAAAGAATAAAAACTTATTATATTTAACCAAATTTAAACTTAACATAAAACAATGCCTTATGCAAACTAGAATTTCCCTTTTATTGCTGCTCACCATTACAGTAGCTTGCACACAGAAACCTAAAACAGTGATTGCCCCATGGGTTGCCTATGATGAATCTGCAGAAATAGTTTTTTGTGCAAATAACGAAGCACAAAACATGCGTTATAAACAGATCCAGTCAAAAATTCTGGATAAGAACGAACTTTGGAAAAATATCGCAGATCAAATCAGCAATTTCTCAGAAGAAGATTATCAATCGCTTAAACCATTAATTTTCGAACAAGACATCCCAAGTATTCAGTCACAAATAAATTCGGGTAAACTTAGCTACGAAAAACTCACTCAATGGTATCTCTACCGCATTGTAAAATTTGAAAACGATAAAGACAAAATGCTGAACGCCATTGTTGCCATCAACCCCAATGCTGTAAAAGAGGCCCGAATAAAAGATAAAAACAGATCGGCTAACGATCATCCGATTTATGGTATGCCGGTTCTATTGAAAGACAATGTTGATGCAGCAGGGATGCCCACTACGGCAGGAACACATTTTTTGCGAAACAATAAAGCTTCCGATTCATATATTGTTGAAAGGATGAAAGAAAAGGGGGCAATTATTTTAGGCAAAACAAACCTGAGTGAATGGGCCAATTTTCTTTTCAGAGGAGGTCCCAATGGTTTTAGTGCGGTTGGTGGACAAACCTTAAATCCTTATGGTCGCAAAATTTTTGATACGGGAGGATCTAGTTCGGGAAGTGGAGCAGCTATTGCAGCTAATTATGCAGCAGCTGCAGTTGGTACAGAAACATCAGGATCAATTTTATCACCATCTAGTAATAACTCATTAATGGGGCTTAAACCAACAGTTGGTTTGTTAAGCCGAAGTGGGATTGTTCCATTATCAAGTACCCTGGACACTCCCGGCCCCATGACCAGAAATATCATCGATAATGCTATTTTTCTATCGGCAATGACAGGTGAAGACCCTGCTGACCAGGCAACCAAAGACAACCCAAAAGATAAAAAATATTTTGAAGATTTAAAATCCGGAACGCTGGAAGGATTGCGCTTTGGAGCATACAAAAACCTTTTAAGAGATTCGATTTATAAACTGACCTTAGATAAACTTACCGATTTGGGTGCTATCATTATTGAGGTTGAACCGGAAACAGTTGATTTTAGCGGATTCAGTGATTTATTAAGCGCCGATATGAAAATTGATCTCCCTAATTATCTGGATGCCCATGCATCAGCAGATATTAAATTGCGCTCGATGAAAGAAATCGTAGTTTATAACAATGAGGATACGTTAGTTAGAATTCCTTACGGTCAGGTTATTTTTCAAGCAGCATCTGAAATAGAAATGAGTAATGACAGCCTGGATCAATTAAGAAATCGACTTCACGCGGAAGGAGTTAGATATTTTGAAATCCCAATGGTTGCTAATGATCTAGATGCGATTTTGACCATCAACAATAGAGGTGCAGGTTTTGCTGCAGCAGCCAAATACCCCTGCCTGACTATTCCGATGGGTTATCGGGAGAATGGACAGCCTGCCGGCCTTACATTTATTGCCCGCCCATTTGAGGAAGATAAACTGTTGAAAATGGGATATGCATTTGAACAAGCCACAAAAATGAGAATAACACCTGCACTATATAAATAGAAGTTTTTATTATGGAACCTCAGTTCGATCTAAGCGTTTCTTATGAAACTGGTTCAGGATGTCTGAAATTTAGCCTTTTGAGCTATTAAGACGTTAGATATTAGAAGTTAAAATATGGATTAAACTTCTTTTGTCTAATATCTAAAGTCTAACGTCTTATATATTAATTTATTAAAACGATTATGATATAGGAAGTCTGTATTTTAATGTTTTCTTATATAGAACTCATGTTAAGTAGTATTTTACAATCAATACGGATAAAACTCAAAATAATGAAAGTAATTGCAATAAATGGAAGTCCAAATAAGGAAGGGAATACTTTCCATGCCTTGAATATGGTTGGAGATGAGCTTATATCGGCAGGAATTGATTTTGAAATCCTGCATATCGGCCATAAAATGATTCATGGCTGCACGGCATGTGGTAAATGTGCTGTAAATAAAGATGAAAAATGCAGTTTAAAGACGGATGATTTAAACGTATGGATTCAGCAAATTAAAGAAGCTGATGGTATCATTCTGGGCTCGCCTGTTTATTATTCAGGTATTGCAGGCACTATGAAAAGTTTTCTGGATCGGTTATTTTATGTGAGCGGTGCAAATGGCAACCTGTTCCGCCATAAGGTTGGCGCGGCAGTAGTTGCCGTACGACGATCGGGCGGTTCAGCTACCCTTGATGGTTTGTATCATTATATCGCCTATGCTGAAATGATTATTGCCACTTCAAATTATTGGAACATCATTCATGGTAGAAATGCCGGAGAAGTTGAGCAAGATATAGAAGGTAAACAAATTATGCGTGTTTTGGGAAAAAATATGGCATGGCTGTTAAAAATGAAAGAAGCCACAAAAAACACAATCGAGGCTCCTAAAAAAGAAAAGAAAGAAGTGACCAATTTTATAAGGTAAAGAACTTATTAATATCAGATTAGAAAATGGTGCTATTTAGTCAGCCCATAAAGCCCGACAAAAGTAAAACAAAGCGTTGGAAGAAGATTGATCTTGAAAAAGCAAAACAATCCTGTGTAAATTATTATGATGCTGCACATCAGGATTATCATGATCAGTACCACGATGAATTGTCGGTAAAACCTTACGACAAGGAATTCTTGACACGGTTTTCAACATTGATTGGGAAAGATGCCAAAGTATTGGATATTGGATGTTCTTCATCAGCTCAGCAGGCACAATTTTTTAGAGATACAGGATTCCAGACCACAAGTATTGATTTGTCGGAAAAGTGCATTGCAACTGCAAAAGCTAGTTTTAAAGGAATTCATTTTCTTCAAATGGATATGCTCGCCATGAATTTTGAGAGTGATACGTTTGATGCTGTCAATGCTTTTTATTCGATTATTCATATACCAGATGAAAAAATTGAAGGATTATTCATTGATTTGAACCGCATTCTAAAACCAAATGGGAAATTAGCAATTGCTGTTCATGCTGGAAATTATAGCGGATTCTTTGAAGAAAATGGAATGTCCGTTTTTTATCAAACTTATACCAAGGATAAATTAAAATACCTGATTGACAAATTTGGATTCAGAATTCTTGAAATTCAAGAAAGACAACCCATCTATGATTTTGAATTCCAAACTGTAAGAATTTATTTAATGGCTGAAAAAATAAAGACTTTTGAACCAAATAAAATTAGTTTTTAAGCAAGCCGGCTCTAACCTATTCTCAATACTTTTAATTTTGCTTACTTAGTCAGCATTTCTTCTAAGTTTGCTTGAGATGCTTATTCATTAAACATCGAGCGATATTCGATGGTTTTTAATAAGTTAAATTTTCGAAATAATAAGTTTTGAGATATTTGAGAACCACTTCAGATAGTGTTTTTGCAAATTCGATTCTGCCAACAGGTTCCATTCTTAACTCCAGGCCTATCTCAACCTGAATTCCATCAACAGTCCCACCTGACCTTGAACTGTGTTTTTCGGTATTAAAACCTCCGCTAAAAAAAGGTTCATCTTCTTTCGGAAAAGGAATATTTAAGCTGGGAACTGTTGTATATCCCCTGTTCTCAAGCATTGCCCCAAAACTTTCAGGTCCTCTTAAAAGCGCTATATAGGAATAGGATTTGTTGTTGTTGCTTATTAAACTCTTAAGGCTACTGTATTCATGAAAACTTTCATCATTCAGGAACTCATCCGGCAATCGCAACTCTTCGCCCGAAACAAGATAACCTAACTCAACTCTATCCACCTTGTGCCTGTGTCCGTGGAGATCAATATAAAGTCCTTTTCCAAACTTCTGTTCAACTTCGGTAATGGCACTATCAATAAAATGATGAAATTCGGTCCATGCTATTTCAGCCAGTTCATGTTTATCTGCAGCTTCCTGGATACTTCTGTTAGGATCCAACTTCGCCCTGTGAAGGTGACTAATAATAAGGTAGGGATAGAAACCTGTCAATTTAAAGATATGCTCTCTGATAGCCTTACCTATTTCAATGGTATAAATATCCTGATTTTTTGAGCAACCGATACAAGTTCTATCAGGGATATCTTCGGGTCTAAGCGTGCCATCATGAGGTATGGAGATCACAAAAGGCATATTACCTTCAACATATTCTACATAATCCTTTGTACCAAAAACATGATTATAGGGCGCCTGACCCATAACCTGATTTACCGTGAAAGCAAAGAAAAGGATCAGTATAAGAAAAGAGGGATTTTTCATGGTGTAAATATAAGTATTAAACGAGATCGACCGAATATCAGATACCTCTTATTCAAAAAGCAGACCAAAATTTCTGTTGATCAATTTATTCTTTTGTACGGTGTATGTTATCATCGGAGAAAGGTATATTATGTCTCTGTTATTAAGATATTTATATTTGTAATGATAATATAATTACAATTCGCGATTCAGAAAGTGCTAACTAATTGTTGTGTCAGAGTTGTGCTTATTTGACCCACCCACAAGGGCTGATATAACTCAAAGACGAAGGTCAGATATTCTTCGACATCAATGAAGGGTTCTTATCCTTATTCAGCTTAATATTTAATAGAAAAAGAAATATTAGGTTTTAGGATAATCACACAAAATTCATTACTCGTCGATTTTAATTGGATTAATTAGCTCTTTTTCCCATCTTTGAGATATAAATAAAAAGAACGACCAATGAAACGAAACATATTTAATTCAATCTGTGGGTTGATGGTAATACTAATTTTTGCCGCTAGCAGTTTACAGGCACAAAGTATTGATATTGATTTATTAAAGGGCCTCAAACCACGGAGCATAGGCCCGGCAGGAATGAGCGGCAGGGTAACTGCCATCGATGTGATTAAAAATCAGCCTGACATTATTTATATAGGTTCAGCTTCAGGCGGGGTATGGAAATCAACCAGTGGTGGCGTAAAATGGGAATCCTTATTTCAGGATCAGGATTTTGCATCTATTGGTGCGATCAAAATTGATCAAAATATTCCTGATATCATTTGGGTAGGCACCGGCGAAGGAAACCCCAGAAATAGCCAAAGCAGTGGCAATGGCGTATACAAGAGCATAGATGCTGGTAAAACCTGGAAATATATGGGACTCGAAAACACCAGGAATATACACCGTATCATACTTGATCCTACTAATTCCGACATTGTTTATGTTGGTGCTCAAGGTTCTGCATGGGGACAGTCCGAGGATAGAGGAGTATTCAAATCTACTGATGGCGGAAAATCCTGGACGAAAGTTTTATTTGTGAACGACAGAACCGGAATTGGTGAATTCATCATGGATCCATCCAATCCTAAAAAATTATTTGCCGCTATGTGGGAGTTTGCCCGTGATCCATGGTTTTTCAAATCAGGAGGTGAAGGGTCAGGACTTTATATTAGTTTGGATGCAGGTGAAAACTGGAAACGCTTAGATGACAGCAATGGTTTGCCAAAAGGTGAATTGGGCCGGATTGGACTTGCCATGTCGGCACATAATCCGAAAGTGGTTTATGCACTGGTTGAATCAAAAAAGAATGCACTCTACCGTAGCGATGATGGCGGCAATCAATTCCTTAAAGTAGCGGATAAAAATATTGGTGGCCGACCATTTTATTATGGAGAAATTCATGCCGATCCTGAAAATGAGAATCGTTTGTATAATATCCATACGGTAGTTGATGTTTCGGATGATGGGGGTAAAACCTTCACCAATCTAGTTCCTTACGCAAAAGTACATCCCGATCATCATGCATGGTTCTCACATCCAACTGATGGAAGTTACCTGATAAACGGAAATGATGGTGGAATGGCCATTTCAAGAGACCGTGGACTAACCTGGAGGTTTGTAGGAAACCTGCCTTTGGCACAATTTTATCATATTAATTATGATATGCAAAAACCCTATAATGTTTATGGAGGGATGCAGGATAACGGATCATGGATCGGTCCAAGTATGGTTTACACCAACTCAGGCATTAAAAATACCGACTGGAAAGAATTATCATTTGGAGATGGTTTTGATGTGGTTCCTGATCGCACAAATCCCAGTCAGGGTTTTTCAATGTCGCAACAAGGCAATGTGGTACGTTATGATACCAAAACCGGATTTAACAAATTTGTGCAGCCTGTTCATCCCGATGGGATAAAGCTTCGTTTTAACTGGAATGCAGGAATCGCAGCTGATCCTTTCGACGATAAAGGTCTTTATTTTGGAAGTCAATTTCTTCATAAAAGCAATGATAGAGGAGATAGCTGGACCGTTATTTCACCCGACTTGACGACCAATGATCCTCAAAAACAAAAATCAGGAGAAAGTGGCGGCTTGACTTATGATGCCACAGGAGCTGAAAATTACACGACAATTATAGCTATAGGCCCAAGTCCAAAAAACAAGGACATTATTTGGGTTGGTACAGACGATGGAAATCTGCAACTAACCACGGATGGTGGAACTACCTGGAACAATATGATTAAAAATATTAAAGGTGTACCTGAAGGATCTTGGATTCCGCAAGTGAATCCATCTGAATACAATGAATCAGAAGCCTTTGTTGTAATAAACGATTACAGGCGCGATAATTGGGCACCTTATGTTTTTTACACCAAAAATCTTGGTAAAAACTGGAAATCAATTGTATCAGCAGACCAGGTAAAAGGATATGCTTTATCATTCGTTCAGGATCCTGTTGTTGAAAACCTTTATTTTTTGGGTACCGAAAGCGGACTATATTTCAGCATTGATGCAGGGGCAAACTGGACAAAATGGACAAATGATTATCCAACGGTTTCAACAATCGATTTAAGAATTCATCCACGTGAAAATGATTTGATTATCGGAACTTTTGGTAGGGCTGCTTACATCATCGATAATATTCAACCATTGCGTGAAATTGCAAAGAATGGCCCTGCACTATTTGACAAAAGTGCTTATCTGTTCCCAATTCCTGAAGCAGAAATGGCACAGAACAGTCAGCCTGCGGGGATGCATTTTCCGGCCGATTCGGATTACGACGGGGACAATAAAATTGGTGGAGCTATGATCTCATTTATCGCCAAACCGGTTAAAGAAAATAAAGACAAAGCAAAATTTGAAATATTCGATCATGTAAGCAATCTGGTAACCACCATAGAAGTCGAACCAAAAGATGGAATTAATCGTTTATACTGGATTTTTGATAAAAAAAGATTAAGAAATCCTGAACGGGCAAAACCTGAAAAGGACGATGATCAAATTTATTGGGGTGAAGTATTACCGGGAAAATACAAAATAAAACTCACTTATAATAGTCAATCCGATTCAAGCATGGTTGACGTGATTTTCGATCATCGCATTCCTTATGATATAGCTGGAATGAAAGAAAGAAATGAGATGAGTATTAAATTTGAAAAAGAAATCCTAAAAGCAACGATGGCTGCCGATCGACTGAGGGACGCTCAGAAAATTGTCAATCAAACAGATGCAGTTATCAAAGATTTGAAGGGTGACGAGTATGCTGAATTAAAGAAAATCCAGAAAGAAACGGCTGATAGTTTAAAAACTTTACTGGAGCGGCTAACTCCAAAAGAAGTTCAGGGAATTTTCAGGGATGAAAATTCATTTACTTCTCAAATCCGGATGGCTTCCCGGGCCATTGGCAGTTTTATTGACAAACCGGGAATACGTGAAGAAATTGCGGTAGGTAAGGCCAATAAAGAAATTCAAAAATTCATTACCGATATTGATCACTTTTTTAGTAATAATTGGGTTTCCTATAAAAAAGCCATTGAACTAAACAAGATCAATTATTTTACAAATTTTAAATAAGCCTCTCAACACCTATCGATTAAAAAAGGCTCTTTATGGAGCCTTTTTTATTTTATCAAATTAAAAAAAACAGTACAAACTACATATTAATATTTTGTTACGAAAGAACATTTTCTTGCTTTTTGGATATAAAAAAACACTACCTTTGCCCGAATTTTGTAAAAACAGACCACACATTTTAATCAGCTCTCAATTAATATTTTACAATTTTAGTCGGTTTAATATCGATTAATTTTATAGATTTATAAAAAACAAACATTGCTATGTCATTAAACAGATTAAGAAATATTGGAATTGCAGCTCATATTGATGCAGGCAAAACAACGGTAACTGAACGAATTCTATTTTTCACCGGGGTAAGCCGAAAAATGGGTGAAGTACATGATGGTCAGGCTACCATGGACTTCATGAAACAGGAACAGGAAAGAGGAATTACCATTGCATCTGCTGCTATTACAGCCAACTGGAAAGACTCACAAATTAATATCATCGATACTCCGGGTCACGTAGATTTCACCATTGAAGTTGAACGTTCACTTAGGGTAATTGATGGTATGGTTGCTTTATTTTGCGCAGTTGGTGGTGTTGAACCTCAAAGTGAAACAGTTTGGAATCAAGCCGACAGGTACCGCGTTCCAAGAATTGCTTTTATTAACAAAATGGACCGTACAGGAGCTGAATTTAGCGAAGTAGTAGATCAAATGAACAAATACCTTGATGCAAATGCAGTTCCTTTTCAAATACCAATGGGCGCTGAAGAACATTTTATTGGGGTAATTGACCTGGTGATGATGAAAGCCTATACTTTTACTGATGCAGAGCGTGTTGAGATTGATATTCCTGCTGAATATGTTGAAAAAGCCAGAGTAGCCAGATCATTTCTTGTAGAAAAAATTTCGGACTTTAATGATGAAATTATGGAATTATTTCTTGAAGAGAAAGAAGTTCCAGCCGATTTACTTAAAGCTGCCGGACGTGATGCAACGTTGAAACTTTTAATTACTCCTGTATTTACCGGTGCAGCTTACAAAAACAAGGGTGTTCAATTATTGCTTGATGCAGTGCTCGACTACTTACCCTCCCCTATTGATGTTGGAGCTACAATTGGAACCGATGTTGATGATCCTGAAAAAACACAATCCAGATGTCCCACCGCTAAAGATCCATTTTCAGCGTTGGCTTTTAAATTGATTAATGATCCTTATGTTGGTCAACAAACATTTATCCGAATTTTTTCCGGTAAACTAACCAATGGGATGCTGTTGTTTAATTCAACGAAAGGCAAAACGGAACGTGCCGGTAGAATTTTCAGGATAAGGGCTAAAGACAGAGAAGAAATTCATGAGGCAGGACCCGGCGACATTGTTGCCCTTGTCGGGATGAAGCTCACCAAAACGGGAGATACACTCTGCGATCCTGCGCATAAGCTTTTCCTTGAAAACATACATATTCCACCTACTGTTGTTGAATTAAAAGTTAGCCCTGATAAACGCAGAGACCAAAGCAAATTAGGCGAGGCACTGGCAAAGCTCGCCAATGAGGATCCTTCATTTAATGTTCGTTATGATGACGAAACCGAAGAAACCATCGTTGCGGGAATGGGTGAACTCCACCTCGAAATAATCATGGATAGAATTAAACATGAATTTGGAGTTGAAGTAGTTGTTGGAGAACCAGCTGTTTCTTTCAGGGAAACAATCACGAATGAGGTTGAAAGTAATTACAAACACAGTAAACAATCAGGGGGTAAAGGACAGTTCGCTCATACCATTATGCGACTTGAGCCAAACAGTGGCGGGGGATATGAATTCACAAGTAAGATTAAAGGTGGTGTTATCCCTAACGAATTTATTCCATCTGTTAATAAAGGTGTTGTAAAAACGATGGAAAAAGGTATTTTAGCCGGGTTCCCAGTTGTTGATGTTAAAGTGGTATTGGTCGATGGTAGTTTCCATGCGGTCGACTCCTCAGATATGGCATTCCAGATTTGTTCTTCTATCTGTTTCAAAAACGGATTTATGAAAGCTAATCCTATATTGCTTGAACCTGTTATGAAAATTGAGGTCAATACCCCGGATGATTATATCGGAAATGTTGTCGGAGATTTGAACAAAAGGCGAGGTAAAATTGAATCGATGAGAAGACACCGTGCAGGTTCACAAAAACTGAATGGCCTTGTTCCTTTGATGGAGATGTTTGGCTATGCAAATACATTACGGAATATTTCAAGCGGCAGGGCAAATTATTCGATGGAATTTTTTCAATACATGCCAATTCCGGCCGCTACGCAGGAAGAAGTTCTTAAAAAATTAGCGGAAAAGAAAGAAAATAAATAATCGATAGAACTACCTGAAAAAATAACGGCTGGTCAGATTGAGCTTCCGCCAGAGGCGGATAAAAGTCGAAATTTTAGTTCAATTTAGAATCAAACATCTCGACTTTGCTCGATGTGACCAGTTAAATTTTAATATAGCTTTTCGGATGGCTAAGTTTATTAAGGAATATTAATATCTTGATGTTTTTTCAATAAATCAGCCAAACTTACACCCTTCAAATAGTCTTCAATCCTGTTGTTTAACCCTTGCCAGAATTCCTGGGTTACACAAGTTTCCTGCATCTCGCATTTAACAATTCCGGATAAGCATTCTACCACACAAATTTCAGGTTCAAAGGCATTGTGCACATCAAGCATAGTAATTTGATCAGGAGGCCTTGTAAGAATATACCCGCTTTTTTTACCTTTTACATTACAAATTAATCCTGCAATCTTTAAGGAAGCAATAATATGATCGAGGTATTTGTTCGATAATTTTTGATTGATGGCGATATCTTTTTGAAAAACTCCGGTTCCATTCTCATTGATCGCTATTTCAAGAATGGCCCTGATTCCGTAACGGGTTCGGGTACTAAATTTCAATTGATGGAAGTTTTATTAAATTATTGAGATTCATTAATTAGAATGTCAAAAGTAATAAAAATAACATCCTGAACTTTTATCAGTCCAAGGATTTTTTTAGGAGGGGTTAATTTGAAGTCCGACAACTTAACTTTGGTTAAGCCTTGAAGCTTAATTTTGCCATCAGAATTTTCGTGAATCATGTATTCTGTAATAATTGAATTTGAAATGCCGGCAAAGGTCAATTTCATATAAAGCTTTTGCTGAAACCGGCTGTCAATAATTGACAAAAAATCTATTTTATCAATTTCGACTATCACATTTGGATATTCTTTCGAATTCATCATCGTACGAAAATCTCTCAGTATATTTTCATTTTTTCCCTGAATATCCTTGATTGGAATTATAAATTCCACAACCTCCATCCCGGAAGCGGGAGAATTGATTAATGTTGATTTGTTTAAAAAATTCGGTATTTGGCTCGGATTATCATAAAAGAGAATAAACTTATTTAGATTTGTTCTCCCTTCAATTTGAACTGATTCCAGAAAACAATATACATTGCCATTCATCTTAAAAGGACTTTTCGATTTCCCTTCATAAAAAGACAAAATAAAAACAATAAATAAGATAATTTTCCTAATCATAAATCAAAAAACTTTAGTCGTCATGCATTACTGCACGACGACTAAATGTTTAATTTTAGAATGAAATGGCGGCTTCAATCATCATGCCTTTGAACCCGGCACCATTGCCATAGGTAAAATTCGTGTAATTCTGATCCACGTATTCCGCTTTAAGGATTACATATTGATTCAGGTTCCAACCTCCATCAAACTGGATTCTATCAACCGATAAATCAGCATCATTTTTAACCTGATTATATCGGGCGGCTAGATAAAATTGTTCTTGTTTACCAAAACGATACAATCCTTCAATGGCATATTGGTTGAAATCAAAATCCACATTTTTAGTTGTCAAACCCGTTGCATTTTCATAAGTTCCAAAAAACTCCAATCCATGAAATTTAGCAAATACGTTTAACATGATTGAATTAACTTTACTTGTAGCACCCGGACTCCATCTACCGGTATTAGGGCCGCTTGCAGGATCCACATCAGTTGCATTATTCGTTTGTGGTTTCATCACCAGATAATAACGTGAACCAGTCCTATCTCCATTGTATAAAGATCCTGAGTGCTGCTTTGCATTATGAAAGCCAGACATTGTAGCCCTGAGCCTAATATCTTCATCAATATTTTTATCAAAACCGGCTTTCCAGTAGAATGCTAATTCTTCTCCCGTATTGTATTCGGTATAACCATCGGTGGCACTATATCCGGCCAATGTAGGTTTTAAACTGCCTGTGTTGAGACCAGCCATAGCCAACCATCCTTCATTACGGTATAATACCTCCATAGCAGGGGCAGTCGTAAAAGCATCCATTATGTAATTACCCACAAATGGATTTGAACTAACACTACCATTATCAGATCTGCGGAAATGGGCGTCGCCAAAATTAACTTCCATCACACCCACTTTAACAGATAGGTTTTTCATTAGATCATCAACAAAGTCAGAATGGAAAAAGGGCATTTCATCCATCAACAAATAACCACCCTTAACCCAAGACTCAGTATGATGGCGAGATGACAGATAGGTAGTAAGGCTAACTTTTACACCACGATCTAAATATCCATCGATGGTGAAATTTGCAGTTGGAAGATTAATTCCTTTGCCAAGTTTTATTAATGGTGTAACAGCCTCATGGCTTAAAGCCTGATATTGAAGTGCAAAATCAGCTTTCACATTTACCTTTAGTTTATCAAATGCATCACTTTTAATTTTAGTTTCTTCAAATTGTTGACTAAAAACGGTAGTTGTAAAAAGCAATGCAATAAAGAGAATATTTATTTTTTTCATAATCATGTAAAATTTAGATGTTTATTTTAAATTAATTTACGTAGCAGCATCTGCTCTGTTATTTTTTATAGTTGCTATTCAATAGTTTTAAATGTGAATTGGAATTTTAGATTGACATCATCACCCGTTTTTACTGCACCGAACATAAAAATTGGCGGACTAATTCCAAAGTCCGACATTTTTAGTGGGACAGTTCCTGAAATATCAAATTGTGATTCACTTAAAATCTTACCGACGAAAGGCAACATGATTTCTTTTTTCTCACCGGCAAGGGTCAAAAACCCCATAATTTCACCAGCAAATTGATCTTCTTTTTGCTCAAACGATTTTACTGATTGGAAAGCAAATTCTACTTTTGGAAACTCATCCACCTTTAGGGCCTTATGAGCTTTCTTGTCCATCGCATTTTTATCACTTAAAATCTTCTCAGCATCACATTGAAAATGAACATCTTTAACTTGTTTATTCTTTAACGCATCGAAATCGATGCTGGCAGCACATACAAAATCATTGGCAATCATTTGCCAGTCGTGCAACGTAGAGGTTCCATCAATAGTTAATTCACTCTTCTCGGATACGATTTGATACTCCTTTTGTGCATAAGTATTATGACACATGAAGAGCAAAATAATCATCAAAATTAGTCCTGTATTTTTTATCATTTTAATAAAATTTAAATTTATCCTACTTATCCATCTGTATTACTAGGACAAAATTATTTCATTTTATGATACGCTTTAACAGCTAAGGCTTATTTAGAATGATAAAGTCACTAATTCACATAAATCCGGCGATAAAAAAAGGATAATTTTTGAAGGATAATGAATTAAAATTGTGATGATTATAATTATATTTCAGTAGCTATAAAACACTGTTAATAAATTATCAAATAATTTACCTGTATAAATAACAAAAAAAATGCTGCCTGAAAAGACAGCATTTTTCAATAAAACAAATAAATGATATTAAACCTCAGGGAATCCTGAACCCTTATTTTCAGAGTAAAACTCCGAGGAATTTAACCAACTTCTTGTCCGCCGAAGCGAACGCGATGGAGGATTAAAATTTAGCGATCAATTTTATAAGGCTTATGCGTTGGAAACACATATGGCTGATCTTTTATTTGCTTCATAAGTACTTCAACAGCTTTCATAAGCTGGGTATCGTAGCCTTTAGCTAAATCCGAAGATTTTTGTTCAATAATAATATCGGGAGTTACTCCTTCATTTTCAACAACCCAATCTCCTTGTTCATTATAAATCCGATAATCAGGTGCAGTCAAACCGCTTCCATCCAGCAACTCTAAAAACATCGAAACACCAACAAGTCCGCCCCATGTCCGGGTACCAATTACAGGGCCCATTTTGTTGAACTGAAACTCATAAGGTAATTCATCGCCTCCGGAACCCGCATAACGATTCGTTAAACAAGCCATGTGGGCTGTAACAGCCAGCGCAGGAATTTGTTGATCTGCTGAATATCTTCTAGTCCAATATCCATGAGGCTTTTTAAGTAATCGCTGAAAGAAAATTTCAGGATCAAGCCCTCCCCCATTAAAACGGCCATCGATAATCAAGCCTTCTTTTTTCGTTTGCGAATAAAAATATCTTGGGAAATCAGTTGCCGAACCTTCATAGGTATCAGGGAAATAAATGTATCCAATCTTACCTCCGGAAGCCTTATCAACAGTTTTCCGGTTATCTTCAAGCCATTCCATATACCTGATACCTGTTTCGTTGCGTTCAGGAACTACCGTAATTGTTCTGGCCCCTTTTTTATCAGGCATATTATTGATCAAGAGGTCAATCTGTTTCCCGCCCAAGTCAACGAAATAGCTATAAATATTTTTATCAGCTCTCACTTCAACTCCATTAACAGCTAACAAATATTCACCTTCACTTACGTTTAATCCGGGCTTGGCCAGTGGTGGGTAAATTTCTCTTGACCAATCCGGTTCACGGTAAATCCTTTTGAATTGATAATGACCTTTGTCAATCTTCCAATCAACTCCTAAAACACCAACATTTACACGACTAGCTTCACGCTCCCTTGGTCCACCATATACGTAGGTATGTGAGGTATTCAATTCCCCTATTAGTTCTCCTATGATAAATTGAACATCTTGTCGGCAAGTAGCCAAATCAATTAATTTACCATATTTCACACGCATTTGATTCCAATCAATACCATGCATTCCTGCTTCATAATAGAAATCACGTTCCATTCTCCATGCTTCATTAAATACGGCTTTCCACTCTGAACGCGGGTCAATATTCATTTTTAATTCAGAGAGATTCAAATTACTGCCTTTGCTGTTTTTTACTTTTGAGGAGATGATACCGATATTCCTTCCTTTACTGTAAACAATGCTTGAACCATCAGCGGAAAGTTTATAATTATTAACTTCTTCAATAACGATTTCCTCTTTTGCCGATTCAAAATTATAGGCATAAAGCGTACGCGGTGGTAATGCACGATAATCCATTCGATTGAAATCGCCATCTTCGGCATTTAAATAGAACAAATTTCCGTCATTAACGGTCAAATCACGATAGTTGCCTCTTGCAACAGGCAATGCTTCTATTCTCCCGACCAATCCATCAAAGTCAATTCGGAACGGGGTATTTACTTTTTCAACTTTTTTTACATTCTCTTCATCACTTTTATAAGGAAGGATTGACTTCCCATCAGCTTTCAAGCTGATGGCATAAACTCCTGCAATATCTTTGTAAACCATCTCCCATTCTATATCGCAAAATGTAGGATCGAAACGTCGATTCGAAATAAATAACAGATATTCACCATCTTTTGTAAATACAGGGTTGAAATCATTGAATAGTCCGTTGCTGGCCAAATAAATTTTCTTGTTTTCCAATGAATAAATATAAACCTGATATACAAAGCTTGAATTCATGTGCGAATAAGCGATGTATTTGCTATCGGGCGACCACTGAAAATCATAAATTGGTTTATGATCCAATGAAATATCAACATTTTCGTGTTTTGCCTGAGCTACTTCAGTAATTTTTTTTGTGGCAACATCAATAAAATAGCATCTTAAAGTTTGATCGGCAAATGCAATTTTTGTTCCGTCAGGCGACCATCTTAAAGTATGCCGGTATCCATTTTTATGAGTTGTTAAACGAACAGCTTCGGTCTCACTTTTGGCGTCCTGAACATAAATTTCAAGTTCCCCACTTTTATCGGACAGGTAAGCAATTTTTGATCCGTCAGGCGACCAGGTTGCGTCTTTGTCACGAGCACCACAATTATTGCTTAAATTTTTGATGCTCCCATCTTCGCTCGGAACACTAAAAATTTCGCCTCTTGCATTAATCAGTGCCCTTTTCCCGGTTGGTGAAATATCAAAACCTTGAATCACACTACTTACATTCTCAATAGTTGGACGGGTTTCAGGTGCATCCGTGAGAATCTTGACAGGTACCTGAATTGCTTTATTCGTTGCTATATCGTATTTCCAAATTTGACCGCCTAATTCGTATACAATATTATTGTCATCAAAATCAGGTCTACGAATATCATACTCACTATGTTGGGTAAGCTGTTCGGTTTCGCCTGTATTGTTATCAAATGAATAAAGGTTTAAAACTCTGTCCTTATCCGATACGTAATAAATTTTATTACCGATCCACATAGGCATACGATCGGTACCCTGGAAGTTGGTAATATTTTTTTCTTCGTCGGTTGCAAAATCATAAATATAAACTTCCTGAGCACGGCCACCGGTATAACGTTTCCAGGTTCTGTCTTCACGGCTTGTTTTATTATACGCGATCTTTGTACCATCCGAAGAGAAACTTCCTCTTGCGGCATCATACATGATCAACTCTTCAATCCCTGTACCATCTGGAGAAATCAAAAATAACTTGGTATAACGGCTTGTACTATTTCGGCCTGAGCTAAAAATTATTTTGTTTTTTGTTGGATGCCAGCCAATTACTTCATCTGCTCCGGGATGATAAGTTACCCGATGAATATCCCCACCATTGCTATTCATAACATAAACATCCGCATTTCCATCAATTTCACCTGTAAACGCGATCATTGATCCATCAGCAGAAAAACGTGGATAACGCTCCTGTCCATCATCTAAGGTTAAACGGGTAGCAATCCCACCGTTTGCAGGGACTGACCATATATCTTCACCTGAAACAAATACAATCTGATTCCCGTGAATATCAGGAAACCTCATTAATTGTGCTGCTCCCATTGCAGTCAGGCTTATCATTACGAAGAATAATAAAACCGGAATAAACAATCTAAAAGTTTTCATTTTTTTTTATTTATATTAAACATTATTGAGTTTCAGAAAGGATTAATATTCAAAAGTATTGATATTATTAAGT
>PHDM01000025.1 GCA_002840985.1 Bacteroidetes bacterium HGW-Bacteroidetes-17 | reverse complement strand
AAAATTTCCAGCATTATTTTATCTAATTGGAACTCTCATCTATGCTTATATCAAATCATTTTATCCCCTTGCGGTTCCAATAACATTTGCGCGGGAGGATATTGCGTCATATAATGTTTATATTATTACATTTTTCCATCAAATTCTCCAGATGGTGGCTGTTACCTTAGTTACTCGTCGGAATGCTAAAATTGGTTATTATTCCTGGCTTTTTAGTATGGTCGCAAATATTCTTTTAGTATCATTTCTGTTGATATCTTCGCCAGGATGGGTAATTGCAATGGTTTTCATTTTTAATGGTTTTAATTCCCATCATTGGAGCCAATGCCAAAGATTTATTCTCAAATAATATAGCTTCTGAATCATCTATTGGTGCAATCCCTTTGTTTATTGGATTCATGGCCGCTTTCATTACAGGCACTCTTGCCTGTAAGTGGATGATAAAATTGGTAAGTAAGGGCAATTTGATTTATTTTTCAATCTACTGTTTTGTAATAGGCGTTTTGGCTCTTATCTTCGCGGCATGATCGAAGAACCCAAAAAACAATCTTTCGATTTCCAGAAAGGAGAAGTATTACTATTTAACAAGCCCTTTGAATGGACCTCTTTTAACCTTGTAAATAGTGTCCGTCATTTGGTTAAGCACCATACGGGAATTAAAAAGATTAAAGTCGGGCATGCAGGAACACTGGATCCTTTAGCCACAGGATTACTGATTATTTGTACCGGAAAATTCACCAAAAAAATAGATGAATATCAGGGACTGGAAAAAGAATATACCGGAACTTTTACACTCGGTAAAACTACCCCATCTTTTGATCTCGAAACCGAAATCAATCAATCATTTCCGACAAATCATCTTACCGATTTGTTAATTAAGGAAACTGCAAAAACTTTTATTGGCGAAATTGAACAAACCCCTCCTGTGTTTTCGGCTATTAAAATTGATGGAAAACGCGCTTATTTGTATGCCCGTAAAAAGGAAGAGGTAGTAATCAAATCTAAAATTGTTAAAATCAGTGAATTTGAGATAACTGCAATTGAAATGCCCGTCGTTTATTTCCGGATTGTTTGCAGTAAAGGTACTTACATCAGATCACTAGCAAATGATTTTGGCATTAAGATTGAAAGTGGAGCCTACCTCAGCTCCTTAACCCGAACCCGAATCGGGAATTTTAGACTTGAAGATAGTCTGGAAATTAATGATTTTAAAGAAACGTTAATAAAACTTAAAAACACCTCTGTTTCTTGACAAAACCCCTGTAATTTACTATTTTAGAATGAAGCGCACTTGACTTTGCCTTTTAAATAGCCTACTTTTGCAGCCTTTTACTAATACATCTAAAAGCCCATGAAATTATCTCAATTTAAGTATAATTTACCACCAGAACTAATTGCAAGTCACCCATCTGAAAATAGAGATGAGTCAAAATTAATGGTATTGAACCGAAAGAAACAAACCATTGAGCATCGCACATTTAAAGATATACTGGACTATTTTAATGACGGTGACGTTTTTGTTCTTAACAATACCAAAGTATTTCCGGCTCGCTTATATGGCGAAAAAGAAAAAACCGGAGCTAAAATAGAAGTATTTTTGCTTAGGGAATTAAACTCCGAAACCCGTCTTTGGGACGTTTTAGTTGATCCGGCACGTAAAATAAGAATCGGGAATAAATTATATTTTGGAGAAGATGAATCTCTTGTAGCCGAAGTTATTGACAATACAACCTCCCGGGGTAGAACGCTCAGGTTTTTATTCGATGGATCTTATGATGAATTTAAACAAACAATATATTCTTTAGGTAAAACTCCATTGCCAAAAATTCATAAAAGAGAAAGTAATCTGGTAGATCAGGAACGTTATCAGACTATTTATGCAAAACACGAAGGTGCTGTTGCAGCTCCCACTGCAGGTCTCCACTTTAGCAGGGAATTGATGAAGCGATTGGAACTGATAGGAGTTTCTTTTGCCGAAGTTACTTTACATGCCGGGTTAGGGAATTTCAGAAATATCGAAGTTGAAGATTTGACCAAGCATAAAATGGACTCAGAGGAAATGAATATTCTTGAAAAGAATTGCAATATTATCAATCTGGCCAAGGAAAACAAAAAAAATGTTTGTGCTGTGGGTACCACAACTATGAAAGCACTTGAATCTTCAGTTTCTATTGCCGGATTTGTAAAGCCTTACGAAGGCTGGACCAATAAATTTATCTTTCCACCATACGAGTGTACAGTAGCCAACAGCATGATCAGTAATTTTCATTTACCCCAATCATCAATGATGATGATGGTATCGGCATTTGCCGGTTTCGACTTTTTGAAAAAAGCCTATAAAGAAGCTGTTGATAAGAAGTATAAATTTTTCACCTATGGTGATGCCATGTTAATCCTCTAAATAAGAACCTCCATCCCCATATGCATATGGGGATTTCTTTTTTACTGCATGAGAGAATCAAAAACTTTAATTATTGTAGCTGGAGGATCAGGACTGAGAATGAAAGACCAGGTTCCTAAGCAATTCCTATTGCTTAAAGGCAAACCCATTTTGATGTACAGCCTTGAAATTTTTAACAAATTTGATCCTGAAATAAACATCATTGTAGTATTGCCGGAATCGCAAATAAAACATTGGATAAAATTATGTGCTGAATTCAAGCTTCAGATAAATCATGAGGTAGTTATTGGAGGAGATACACGGTTCTACTCTGTAAAAAACGGTTTACAGGATATTAAAGATGATGGTTTGGTTGCAATTCACGATGGCGTTCGGCCACTTGTTAGCTTACGAACCATACAAAATGCTTTTGAAACGGCCAAATCATTTGGAAATGCAGTTCCGGTTATTGAAGTTAACGAATCTGTTCGCGAACTCACAGAGCGCGGGAATCAGATTGTAGATCGTCAAAAATTAAGGTTGATTCAAACACCACAGGTTTTTCAGGTATCCGAAATCAAAAAAGCCTACGATTTGTCATATCAAAGCAGCTTTACCGATGACGCAAGTGTTTATGAGATGATTGAAGAACCTATTTACCTTACTGAAGGAAACTGGGAAAATATCAAAATTACGCGCCCGGTTGATTTAATAATTGCGGAATCCATATTAAATGCCAGCCAAACTGAATAATATTTCATTAAATGTTTTATTACATTTGATCTTTTAACCAGATTAATCTTACTATTTTGAAATCAGAGCGCATTATTATCGGAATTGATCCGGGAACCAATATTTTAGGTTATGGTCTTATTTTATGCACCGGCAATAAAATGAGTTTGATTGAAATGGGTGTATTAAAACTGGGAAATCATGCTAATCATGCCTTAAAACTAAAATCAATCTTTGAAGAATTGTCAGTGTTAATAGATCAGCATCATCCGGATGAAATGGCCCTGGAGGCTCCTTTTTTTGGTAAGAACGTGCAATCAATGTTAAAGTTAGGTAGGGCTCAGGGAGTTGCAATGGCTGCCGGATTGTCAAAAGGCCTTCCAATTTTCGAATACTCGCCAAAAAAAATCAAACAATCAATTACCGGTAAGGGCAATGCTTCAAAAGAACAGGTAGCTGCGATGTTGCAAAATATATTACATATCAATGAAACCCCAAAATACCTGGATGCAACGGACGCCCTTGCTGCTGCAGTTTGTCATTTTTTTCAGAAAGGAAATTCATCTGATGGAAATAACTATAGCGGATGGAAAAGTTTTATCGCCAAAAATCCGGGAAGAGCAAATCGTTAATTTGCTGATGTGACGATGGGTTAATGTGCCAATGTAACTTAATTTTTGCAACAATTTTATTACTATTGTATATCAACTGTTTTACCATTGAATAACATCTGATCAGAAGCAATTTGAACCAATATCTATTTCCCAAATTCAATCAATAAGCACCTACATCAATTTCTGATATGCCTGCCACCAGCGATCCGGAATATCATTATCGCAGGCTATTTGGTAATCATGATAAGAACAGGGAATCATGTGATGGCGTTTGAATTTTACCTTGTTCTGGGATCGGATAGGAACTTCCATCCACCAACGATCACTTTTTTTGCTTTTGTAAAAAACTAAATCATCCTTTTCTCCTGCAATAGCTACATGATATTTTATAAATTGTCGTTTATCTTTATGCGGAAACTCATCTTTTCTGTTATAAAATCCATCTACAAAATACCAAATCATTTGAGCTACCAAATGTGCAGTCTGACCATGATTATCAAACTCCGGATTCATTTCGTAGAAACCAATTGAAGTTAATTTATCGCTCATACCCGCATATCTTGCAATCTGACAAGCTTCTTCACCATAAAATCCGTTTGGTGCTACATTTTTATTTCCGGGGGCATCTGAATGTCGAATGGCAGAAATATCAAAACTGACCAAATCTGCATTACGAACAATGGGTTCCACTTCATCAATTTTTGATCTTACAAAACCAAGACGATAGGCATCAAAGAACAAATTTTTCATCAACTCAATAGCATCCTGATCGACAAAATAAGTTTGATAACCTATGTTTGAGAAATTAAAAAGATAATTGGGCTGATGTAAAATAATTTTACTCAGATAAGATTGCGAGCTCATTTCCTGTTCTGTTTTCCCTAAATCGAAAATCGGATCAATTGCCACAATATTGATAATCTGACCCAAATCTTCGTAAGCCTGATAATTGGCATAGGTTAAATCCTGGCCTCCACCAATAATTACCGGTACGATGTTTTGTTTCAGCAATTCTTTAACAACACTGCTCAAAGCAAAGTAAGTGTCTTCAATGGTATGCCCACTTTTTATATTGCCCAAATCAACCAATCTGGTTTTGTAGGCCCCTTCATAGAGTTGATAAAAATATTTTCTAATCTGGTCGGGAGCTGCTGCACAGCCTTTATTTCCAACGGTATTACGATCCTCCAGCACCCCAATGATGGCTATATCAAAATCTTTTAATTCAGGAAAACTTCGGTTGTTTAAATAAGCATTTACCACATCACCAAGACGCCTTCGACTGGCTTTATCGGCAAATTCGTAACCTGATAAATCGATGGGGTTTAAATAGAGATCGATGTCCATAACGCAGATTTAGATATTCGATATTTTATAATTAATAAAAATAACCTTTCATTGGCACACTTGCCTGAGGCAGGCAGGTCAACAAATTAGCTAATCAAATTTTATTTTTTCTTTCTAACAAATTTCTTTTTGGGTGCATTTTTAGGGTCTTCTGAAATTTTGATACAATCTTCAAGTGTTAATTCTTCCGGATTTACTCCTTTGGGAATTTTGAAGTTTTGTTTCTTTATTGAAATATAAGGCCCGTATCTCCCTATGAGTACTTTTACATCCTTATTTTCCTTGAATTCCTTAATGACACTTTCCCGAACTTTTTGTTTTTTTAGCTCAATTATTTCGATGGCACGTTCAAGATCGATACTTACCGGATCGTCAGTTTTATCAAGCGAATAGAATAATTTCTCATGGGTAACATAAGGGCCAAATCGCCCGATTGCAGCTTTAACTTCTGCTCCCTGATATTCGCCAAGTAATCTTGGAAATTTGAAAAGCTCCAACACTTCTTCAATGGTTATATCGTCAATGCTTTGATCCTTTTTTAACCCTGCAAATTTAGGTTTCTCTTCACTTTCCGATTCTCCTATCTGAGCCATGGCACCGTAACGCCCTATTTTAACATAAATATTCTGACCACTTACCGGATCAATTCCCAATAGTTTTTCTCCGCTAAATTTTTTAGAGTTTTCCTGGGTGTTTTCAATTTTTGAATGGAAGGGGCCATAGAAATCGCTGATCATCCTGTTCCAGACTTTCTTTCCGTCGGCAATTTCATCAAATTCCAATTCAACACTGGCTGTAAAATTAAAATCCATAATGTCTTCAAAATATTGCATCAAGAATTGGGTAACCAAAATCCCGATATCTGTCGGGAACAGTTTTGATTTTTCGAAACCTGTATTTTCCTTTTTTACAACTGCTTTAATTTCGCCACCCTTCAGTTGTATGCAATTATATTTACGTTCTACTCCTTCGCGATCCTCCCGAACGACATATTCTCTTTTTTGGATGGTTGAAATGGTTGGTGCATACGTAGAAGGTCTGCCAATTCCAAGCTCTTCCATTTTTCTTACCAAAGAAGCCTCGGTATATCTTGCCGGATGCTGCGTAAATCGTTCTTCACCATTAATTTCTTTGTACTTTAACTTATCTCCGGTTTTTAATGGAGGTAAAACGCCTTCTTGTTCTTGTCCGTTTTCATCATCTGTCGATTCCATATAAAGTTTCAAGAATCCGTCGAACCTGATAACTTCACCTTTAGCAACAAATTTTTCATCGTGATTGGAGATTTCTATATCTACATTGGTCTTTTCAAAAACGGCATCGCTCATTTGTGAAGCAACTGTTCGTTTCCAGATCAAATCATATAATCGTTTCTGGGAGGCATCCCCATCAATACCCGATTGATTCAAATAAGTGGGCCGAATGGCTTCGTGTGCTTCCTGTGCCCCTTTTGATTTGGTTTTGTATTGTCGGATTTTTACATATTCTTCGCCATAAAGCTTGGTAATTTCGTCCTTGGCCATGGCAATTGCCATCCCCGATAAATTAACCGAGTCGGTTCTCATATAAGTAATCCTCCCCGACTCATATAGCTGTTGTGCAACACGCATGGTATTGGCAACCGAAAAACCAAGTTTACGACTCGCTTCCTGTTGTAAAGTAGAAGTAGTAAATGGTGGGGCAGGCGATTTTTTACCCGGTTTCTTCTCTGTCGATTTTACGGTAAAGGATGCATTCTTGCATTTTTCTAAGAACTTGGCAATTTCTTCTTTACTCTCAAATCTTTTAGGGACTTCGGCACTAAATTGTATGGTCTTATCTTTAATCAGCACTTCAAAAAGGCCAATTACCCGATAATTGGATGTGACTACAAAATTTTTAATTTCTTCCTCGCGATCAACAATCAATCTGACGGCTACCGATTGAACCCGGCCTGCCGATAAAGATGGTTTTACTTTTTTCCAAAGGAGTGGTGACAACTCAAACCCAACCAGGCGGTCAAGTACCCTTCGCGCCTGCTGTGCATCGACAAGATGTTTATCAATCTTTCGCGGGTTTTGTATAGCCTCAGTGATGGCCGTTTTTGTAATTTCGTGAAAAACAATCCGCTGCGTTTTTTTATCTTCAAGATTCAACGCATTAAACAAATGCCATGAAATAGCTTCCCCTTCACGGTCCTCGTCCGATGCAAGCCATACCATTTCGGCTTCTTTCGCTAATTTCTTTAATTCTGTAACTATTTTCTTCTTATCCGAAGAAATTTCATAATTCGGAATAAATCCTTTCTCAATATCTACCCCAAGATTCTTCTTTGCTAAATCCATCACATGCCCGAAACTCGACTTCACAAGGAATTCTTTTCCTAAAAATCCTTCAATCGTTTTGGCCTTTGCGGGTGATTCAACAATAACTAAATTTTTCGCCATCTTCGTTCCTCTCTGATAATGATTTAAATAATTTCAGCTGCAAAAGTAAGACAAATAAAAACTTCAAACCCTAATAGTATGTTGTTAAAATAAATTTAGAGTTCTGATCCCCATAGATTTTTTAATTATTTTTGCACATCATAACAAATACTAAATACCTGATTATAAATAAAATCAACTAAGTGGGGAAAGTTTAATGATCGACAATAATACAAAAAAAATTTATATCGAAACTTATGGTTGCCAGATGAATTTTTCGGATAGCGAAATTGTAGGCTCCATTATGACCGATCATAATTATGCCACAACCGATAAAATTGAATTGGCTGATATCATTTTAATCAACACTTGCTCGATACGCGACAACGCTGAACAAAGGGTTAGAAAAAGAATTACCGTTTTAGCTAAATTAAAGAATAAACAGCCAAATCTAAAAATTGGCATCATTGGTTGCATGGCCGAAAGATTAAAATCACAACTGTTGGAAGAAGAAAAAGATGTTGATATCATTGCCGGTCCTGATGCCTATCGTGATTTGCCTCAACTCATGAATTCGGTTGAAAATGGACAAAGGGCCATTAATGTTTTGTTATCTGCCGAAGAAACTTATGGCGATATTCGCCCTGTTCGTTTAGATCCTAATAAAATTTCGGCTTTTATTTCGATCATGCGGGGCTGCCAGAATTTTTGTTCCTATTGTGTGGTTCCGTTTACCAGAGGAAAAGAGAGAAGCCGGAATCCTGAAACCATCATCAATGAAGCCCGGGAATTGTTTGAACTGGGATATCGTGAAGTTACACTGCTTGGTCAAAATGTTAATTCTTACAACTGGAACGAAAACGGCCAAATGAGTTTTCCCGACTTACTCCAAAAAGTTGCAGAAATTAATCCTTTACTTCGGGTTCGGTTTGCCACATCACACCCTAAAGATATTTCGGATGAACTGATCCAAACCATAGCAAAGCATCCGAATATTTGTAATAATATTCACTTGCCCGTGCAATCGGGTAGCAGCCGGATTTTGAAATTAATGAACCGGAAATATGATCGTGAATGGTATCTTGAGCGCATTGCAACCATCAAAAAACACATCCCTGATTGCGGTTTATCAACTGATATGATCAGTGGCTTTTGTAGTGAAACAGAGGAAGATCATCAACAAACCCTTTCGTTAATGGAGGCTGTTGCTTATGATTATGCCTTTATGTTCAAATACTCCGAACGACCGGATACACTTGCTGCAAAAAAATTCAGGGATGATGTTCCTGAAGAGGTGAAAAGCAAACGTCTGGCCGAAATTATTGACCTTCAGCGCAAACTATCGCATCAAAGTAACAAAAAAGATCTTGGTTTAACCTTTGAAGTTTTGGTAGAAGGGTTTTCAAAAAAATCAGATGAGCAATTATCCGGTCGCAATAGTCAGAACAAGATGGTTGTTTTTCCGAAAATGAACTACAAAAAGGGTGATTACGTCCAGGTTAAAATTGGCCGTTGTACCGCAGCAACCTTAATTGGAGAAGCAATATCGTAAGTAGAGTAATTTGAATTGAAGTGAATACCCCATGCAATCGTATTACAATGTATTACTATTGTATAACTATGCATTACGATTGTACAACAATTGAAACCTTCTGATTTACAAATTCAGATATAAATCCGGCTATGTTAACCCTATATTAAACATCCAACAAAGCAGTCGTCAGGTTATCAAATTTATGGTGATAATCCTCCATCGATCTTCGGATAATTTCATGGGCTTCATCAATTCCAAAAGTGTGCGTTATTTCAACATCTCTAGGATTTCCCGGCAAATCTTTATAGGTTAAAAAATAATGCTTAAGCCGATCTATTACCAACGATGGACAATCTGTAATATCCTTATAATTTCCATAAACCGCATCATTATTCAGCACGGCTATAATTTTATCATCCGATTCATTTCCATCAATCATTCGAAACCCACCAATGGGCCTGGCCCTTACGAGTATATCGCCATGTACGATTTGTTTTTCGGTAAGTACGCAAATATCAATCGGATCATCATCGCCTTTAATATTTTTTCTACCGGTTTTTTCCATGCAAAAATCTGCAGTACGCTTTGAACTAAAGGTTTGTGGAATAAATCCGTAAAGTGCAGGTACCGTATTTGAGTATTTTTGCGGACGATCAATCATCAAATACCCCGTTTTTTTATCAACCTCATATTTAACGGTGTCTGTAGTCACCATTTCGATAAAGCAGGTTAAAACCTCAGGTGCATCCTTTCCAATATCTACTCCGTGCCATGGGTGCGATTTATATCTCAGGCCCATCAGGCGCCCAATGGGATCCATCAATTTATTCGACATTTTTTTTGTTTTAAATTATTAGGGTACAAAATTACGCTAATTATTAACTTCAAAGTGAAATAATGCTTTCCCATTTTAAAAGAAAGAATGATTGGCTTTCAAATCAAAATTGAATAGATTTGTTTGCTAATACTAATTATTTTAATTGCGTTAAATACCAATAATGTTTAAAAAATCATTAAAACTAAAACAAACAAGAATTTAGCGGAATTATTCTTTCTTTTGACATTTAAAAAAGTTAATTGTGATTTCAAATAAGGATTACCATTGGTACGCTATTTATACTAAATCCCGTCAGGAAAAGAAAGTATTTAAAGAGATACAGAAATTAGGATTGACTGCATACATGCCGCTCGAAACAAAAATAGTACAATGGAGTGACCGTAAAAAAAAGGTCGAAGAACCTATGATTCGTTCATATGTTTTTGTAAAAGCTAGTGAAAAGGAATATTATGATGTTCTAAACATCAATGGTATTGTTCGCTACGTTACTTTTGAAGGAAAGGCAGCCGCAATTCCTGAATGGCAGATTGAGGCAATGAAAAAAATGTTGGAAAACAATATTCCACATGCTTATAGCGGAGAAAGATTTATGTCAGGTGAAAAAATATTGATCGAATCTGGACCCTTAAAAGGTTATACGGGTGAAATTATTAAGGATTCTGACGGAAAAAAGAAACTTGTCATTAGAATTGAAAATATTGGGTATTCTTTGATTCTCGAAGATTCCTCTTTTACCAAAATAAAAACATAAATTATTGACAATGCCTGAATCAGGTTGACCACTCATTAATACAACACAATTATTTTGGCAGTATCACACAATTAATTTTTAAAACTGGACATTAAACAGTTTACAAATGGCAATACCTCTGTTATTTATGACATTAAATCTGTTCTCCCAAAAGATTTAGTTGATGGGAGATTTTAATTCGTGTATTCCAATCTTTTACATATTTGGGTTTAAATAAGCTTTACCTAGTTTTATACCATGGTTAAGTTTGCCCAGAGGAATTTTTCTTTTTCATTCTTAATCCTTTGAGCTTTTGAAGCTCTGAACTATTGAGCTTTATTAACTCGTAACTTTTTCACTACATTTGCACTTCAAAATGATGCCTAAAACAAAACAATGAACAGCTATAATTTAACCAACCTACGTCAACTCGAAGCAGAATCAATTCACATTATCCGTGAAGTGGCTGCTGAATTTGAAAATCCTGTGATGTTATATTCTATTGGTAAAGACTCTTCGGTCATGGTAAGGCTTGCCGAAAAAGCTTTTGCACCGGGTAAGGTACCATTTCCGTTAATGCATATCGATTCCAAATGGAAATTCAGGGAAATGGTCGAGTTTCGAGATAAATATGCAAAAGAAAAAGGTTGGGATTTAATTGTTCACTTCAATAAAGAAGGATTTGAAACAGGGGTGGGGCCATTCACCCATGGAAGTAAAGTTCATACCGATATTATGAAGACCCAGGCCTTATTAGCCGGGCTCGACAAATATGGTTTCGACGCTGCTTTTGGTGGTGCCCGTCGCGATGAAGAAAAATCCAGAGCTAAGGAGCGGATTTATTCTTTTCGTGATCGTTTTCACCAATGGGATCCCAAGAATCAACGCCCTGAATTATGGAATGTTTATAATGCCAAAGTACATAAAGGTGAATCTATTAGGGTGTTCCCAATTTCAAACTGGACTGAATTGGATATCTGGCAGTACATCCGATTAGAAAATATTCCAATCGTTCCTTTGTATTTTGCAAAAGAACGACCTATTGTTGAATATAATGGGGCAATGGTTTTGGTTGATGACGAAAGAATGCCAAAAGAATTGGCTGAAAAAGCAAGAATGCGCATGGTTCGTTTCAGAACGCTGGGTTGCTATCCATTAACCGGTGCCGTAAAATCAGAAGCTGATACCATTGAAAAAATTGTGGAAGAGATGATGACCACCACTGTATCTGAGCGAACAACCCGGGTCATCGATTTTGATCAGGAAGGAAGCATGGAACAGAAAAAGAGAGAGGGATATTTTTAATACGTTCAGAAGTTTAAAAGTTCAAAGGTTCAGAGGAGAAGATTCTTTTTTTGAACCTTTGAACATCTGAACCTATAAATCTTTAAACATAAAAAATGGGAATACACAAAGAATTAGAAGTATGGAAAATATCGGTTGATTTTGTAGTCGATATTTATACACTTACTAAAAGTTTTCCTGCAGATGAAAAATATGGAATGATCAGCCAAATGAGAAGGGCTGCTATCTCAATTCCATCAAATATTGCTGAAGGAGCCGGAAGACAAGGTGACAAAGAGAATTTGCAGTTTTTACATATTGCATTAGGATCAATTTCCGAATTAGATACTCAATTAATTGTGGCTGAGAAATTATGCTATTGCGATTCTGTTAAAGAAATTGAATTGCTGAATACAATTAAAGCAAAATTGATTAATTATATAAAATATTTGAGAAAAATTAGCACTTAAAAGTTCAAAGGATCAAAAGCTCATATGTTAATATATTTTCTTTTGAGCTTCTAAACATCTGAACCTCTGAACAACTTTAATAAACAATTTAATATCACATTAGAACACAAATAAAAAATGCCAAAACCGCGACACCATAGCCCAAACATCAACATAAAAGCATTCCTCGATCAGGATGAAAAAAAGGACCAATTACGGCTGTTAACTGCCGGAAGTGTTGATGATGGTAAATCAACATTGATCGGACGCTTGTTGTTCGACAGCAAAAAACTTTATGATGATCAGCTTTCTGCTTTGGAACGCGATAGTAAACGCATGGGTCATGCCGGTGGTGATATTGATTATGCTTTATTATTGGATGGATTGAAAGCCGAACGCGAACAAGGAATTACCATTGACGTTGCTTATCGTTATTTCTCAACCAATAAACGAAAATTTATTATCGCCGATACACCAGGCCACGAGCAGTATACCCGCAATATGGTGACAGGTGCTTCAACTGCCAATTTAGCTATTTTATTGGTTGATGCACGCACAGGCGTAATTACTCAAACCAAACGTCATACTTATATTGTTTCCCTTCTAGGAATTAATCACATTGTGGTCGCCATTAATAAAATGGATTTGGTTGATTACAGTCAGGAGCGATATGATGAAATTTGTGCCAGCTATAAAAATTTTATTACCGGATTAAATATTCCTGATATCAATTTCATTCCAATCTCGGCTCTGAAAGGCGATAATGTGGTAGATAAATCTCACAACATGGATTGGTATCATGGAAAATGCATGCTTGAATTTCTGGAAACGGTTCATGTTGGCAGCGACCGTAACTTCGAAGATTTGCGATTTCCGGTACAATTTGTAAACCGCCCGAGTTTGGATTTTCGGGGGTTTTCAACTACCATGGCATCAGGAGTAATCAGAAAAGGAGACACCATTAAAGCATTGCCTTCTGGTCAAACTTCTGTGGTAACAAACATTTTTGGCACTGCCGGGGAGCAGGAAGAAGCATTTCCTCCGCAAGCGATAACAATTACCCTGGCCGACGAAATTGATATTTCAAGAGGCGAGATGATTGTTCACCCTGATAATATGCCACGAATTGAACGTCACTTTGAAGCCATGCTTGTTTGGATGGATGAGAAACCGATGAATCCCAATACCCAGTTTTACATAAAACATACCACCAATACAACCAAAGCCAGATTCGATCAGATTAAATACAAGGTAGATGTAAACACCATGGAAAAATCTGAAATTGGTCATTTGGAATTAAACGAAATCGGCAGGGTTGTCCTTACCACCGTAAAACCTTTATTTTTCGATCCATATAAAAAGAACCGTGAAACGGGTTCCTTCATTTTAATTGATCCGGTAAGCCATAATACCTGTGCCGTTGGAATGATCATTGATAAATTACATGATAAAGATTTGCCGTCTCGAATCACTGATCGGGAAAAAGAAATGATCATCAAAGGTCAGCCATTAATTTCAACAGAAGAACGACAACAAAAACTCAATCAAAAAGCAGCCACACTCTGGATTACAGGCTTACATGGTTCAGGAAAAAATAACCTTGCCTATAAGCTCGAACGTAAATTATTTGAACAAGGAGCTTCGGCAGTATTAATGGACGGAAGTACGGTCAGATCAGGCTTATCAAAAGAACTTGACTACTCTCCTGCCGATCGTGCTGAACATTTGCGTCGTGTAGCGGAAGTTTGTAAAATTTTAAATGACCAGGGAATTATTGTAATCTGTTCATTTATCTCTCCAAAAGAAATTATTCGCCAACAAATTGCTGATATTATCGGCAAAGAAAAATTCCATCTGATTTATATGGATGCTGATCTCGATTTTTGCAAAAATCATAAACCTGAATTTTATAAAAAAGTAGAAGCAGGAATGCTCTTGCACGTTCCCGGGATTGATGAACCATTTGAAAAACCCGAAAATGAAAATTTAGCGCTGTATCCCGAGGGAGAAGAAAGCAATGTACAGGAAATTCAAAATTATTTGAAAGAAAAGAAAATATTCCCGTTAGGATAACGACAACGGAAAAAGAAGCTGTCTGTTGGCTTTTTACTATATTTGTATCCATCCAAAAAAATGATGAATGTTAACTTAAATGAATATGTATATGAAAAAGATTTTATTTGTTTTTAGTTTGGTTTTGGCTTTAACAATCGATACCACAACCAATGCTTGTACCAATTATTTAATTACAAAAGGAGCTTCTGTTGATGGATCAACCATGATCTCTTATGCAGCAGACTCACATGTGCTCTATGGTGAATTATATCACTGGCAAGCTGCAACCTGGCCGGAAGGAAGCATGCTGGATATTTACGAATGGGATACCGGTAAATATCTTGGCAAAATAAAACAAGCCAAACAAACCTATAATGTAGTAGGTAACATGAACGAATTTCAGGTTGCCATTGGTGAAACAACTTATGGTGGACGAGCTGAATTGGCTAGCCAAACAGGTGCAATCATGGATTATGGAAGCCTGATTTATATCGCTCTTCAACGTTCAAAAACTGCTCGTGAAGCAATTAAAGTTATTGCTGATTTAATGGATGAATATGGATATGCCAGTAGCGGCGAATCTTTTTCGTTAGCTGATAAAAATGAAGTCTGGATCATGGAATTGATCGGTAAAGGAGAAGGTGAAAAAGGTGCCATTTGGGTTGCCATGCGTATTCCTGACGGATATGTATCCGGTCATGCCAATCATGCCCGAATAACCACTTTTGAATATCAAAATGAAAATAAATGGAACGATCCAAACGCGATGACTTTCAATGCTAAAGATGTTGTTTCGTTTGCCAAGCGTAAGAATTTTTATAAAGGAGAAGACAAAGATTTTAATTTTTCTGAAGTTTATGCACCTGTTGATTTTAGCGGAGCTCGTTTTTGCGAAATCCGTGTATGGAGTATGTTCAACAAGGTAGCTGATGGAATGGATAAATATTGGGACTATGCTAAAGGGATGATAGAAAACCCAAAAGCACATAAAGAAGGCGAACCTTTTGTAAAAGAAAACTTTGCGTCAAATCGTATGCCTTTATGGATCAAACCAAAAGCCAAAGTTTCAGTACATGATATGATGATGTTTATGCGTGATCATTTAGAGGGAACCGAATTAGACATGAGCCTTGATGTTGGAGCAGGTCCTTTTAATGTACCTTACAGATGGAGACCCATGACTTGGGAAGTTGACGGAATTGCTTATTGTAATGAAAGGGCAACTGCAACACAGCAAACCGGATTTTCTTTTATTTCACAATCCCGATCTTGGTTACCTGATGAAATTGGAGGAATTATCTGGTTTGGTGTTGATGATGCAGCAAGCTCAGTTTATATTCCAATGTACACCAGTATGACAAGTGTCCCTGAAACTTTTGCCGTTGGCAATGGTGCAATGATGGAATGGTCGGACAATTCAGCATTTTGGGTATTTAACCAAGTGACCAATTTAGCCTATACACGCTACAAAAACATACACCCAGAGGTTGCAGATGCGCAGTTAGCTTATGAGATGGAATTTATCAATAACACCCCAGCCATTGATGCTGGTGCAATGGAATTGTATAAAAAGGATAAAAATGCAGCTGTTGCATTCTTAACTAATTACTCCGTAAACCAAGGTGATCGTGTAACTTATGGTTGGAAAAAATTATATCAATACCTTTTCATGAGATACATGGACGGGAACATTAAAACCGATAGGCCTGTTCCTCCTGGATATAAGTACATTACTCCTAAAGTTGAACAACCAGGCTATGATGAAGAGTATTATAAAAAAATTGTTGAAGAAACAGGAGATAAATTAAAAGTAATAGGTAGCGGTCATTAATAAACAGCACTAAAATTATTAAAAAAGGAGCTAAAAAATTGGCTCCTTTTTTAAATTTCCAATAAACGATTTATCAGCGATAATCCTTTTAAATGGATTGTTGATGGGTATTTTATCTCCTTTGAATGGTAAAAATTCCGTTTTTTTATTATATTTGCCTTTCAGGCATCTATATTTCAAAAATATTTGTAAGAATCCAAATTAAACTAATTATATAAATTGAAAACCAATAATTATGAGTCCACAAACTGAAAATCAAAAAAGCGGAATGGTGTTTAAAGTATTAACGATCGTTTTTGCTGTTGCCATTGCCGCATTAATTTTCTGGTCGTTGAGTACCAAAAAAGAATTAAACGGCCTTTTGGTAGAAAAAGAAAACTTAAGGTTAGAACTTAAGGCTGAGCTTGATCAACTTATGACCCAACACAATCAATTAAAAGCTGAAAACGAAACGCTTTCTGCCACATTAAGTGAAAAAGATCTTCTTATTCAGGAGAATGCCAAACAAATTGAAGAAGGATTAAAATACAAATGGAGTTATTTTAACATCAAAAAACAGCTTACTGCTCTTCAGGAAGTTGCCAAAGGTTATGAGGCAAAAATTGAAGACTTAAAGTTACAGAATCAAAATTTGATCAATGAAAATACTGAGGTGAAAGGTCAATTAGGAGCAGAGCAACAAAAGACTTCTGAATTAACAGTGATCAAAAATCAGCTAACCGAAAAAGTAGAGATCGCAACCATTCATAAAACCTATGAGGTTTCAGCACTTGGTATCAGGGCTAAATCAAGCGGAAAAGAGGTTATAACTGATAAATCAAAAAGGGTAGATAAAATCAAAGTTTGTTTTACTCTTGCTGAAAATGCACTTATACAAGCCGGCAATTGTGATATCTATATTCGTATCGCTCAGCCAGATAATGCTATTTTAACCCCTGATATGGGCGACTCATATGCATTTGATTATAATGGAGAAAAGCTACAATACTCGATCAAGACGGTTGTAAATTACGAAAATCAAACAACCGATGTTTGTTGTTACTGGGATAAAGTTGATGAGCAAGAACTTGCCGCCGGAGCATATCAGGTTGATATTTACCATGGAAATTCAGTAATCGGCCAAACTTCATTTATACTGAAATAAGAAATGTAATTTAATTTTAAAAAGGCCGTGAAATTTCACGGCCTTTTTATTTATTATTTTGATTTGTAACAAAACGTTTCAATTATTTCCTTCCAAAATCGGCTGGGATTTCACCCCACGAATCTGTTTCCCATTTTAAGATGGGATTTGGGTATTCATTGTTTTTAAGCCATAAAATGCCACGATCAACCATTTCAAATAATGGTTCTGTGATTGTATTTCTTTCCAGATTTGTTTTAATTTTTTTATCCCTTACCCATTTCATGGCAGTCACCGAATCGGTGTAAATCGGAATATCAAGATTTCTTTTTTTTAAGAATGCCAACCCATGAATAATAGCCAAAAACTCACCCAGGTTAACTGTTCCTTCTTCAAAGGGTCCAAGATGAAATAATAATTTTCCGCTTGCAGTTTCAACACCTTGATACTCTAATTTTCCAGGATTGCCACTACATGCGGCATCTACCGAAATCGTATTCATCAAAGGTTTTTTTGAAGTCTTTTTTGATTTTGTGCCGGCATTGGCTTTCCCGATGTATAAGCTGGGTTTGCTTGCAAAAGCCCTTATGGCATTGGTTTCACTTTCGAAGGACTTATATAGTGCTCCGGTGAAATTTTCGATTTGCATTTTACAATCGTCCCAATGCTCGTAAATGCCTGGCTTTTTGCCTTTCCACACTACATAATACTTTTTTTTTGGCATTACAGTTTTATTTTAATATTCCTAAAACAGTAATCTTATCTAACTGAAGCTGGTTTCTAAGCCCGGCCAGATTATCAAATTTTATCTCATCCCTAATCCTGTCGATAAAATAGATCGTGATGCTTTCATCATAAATTTCTTTGTCAAAATCAAAAATATTTACCTCAATGGTCAATTCACTGTGCATAACAGTAGGCCTCAAGCCAATGTTTCCCATTCCTTTGTAAATTTTTCCATCATGCGCCACCTTACATGCATACACACCATTGGCCGTTACCAGTTTGTACTCATCTTCTAATTCAATATTTGCAGTAGGGAATCCAATGGTCCGACCAATTTTTTGCCCCCGGACTACTGTTCCTGTAATTGAATAATCGTATCCAAGTAAAGCGTTGGCAATTTTAATTTTCCCTTCATTAAGTGCCCTACGGATTTTTGTTGAGCTGATGGCAATATTCTCTACATTTTGTGCAGCGAGTTTTTCAACTTCAAATCCATGTTTGTGACCCAAATCATAAAGCGTCGAAAAATCACCAAGACGATTTTTCCCGAAATGATGGTCGTAACCTATGATTAATTTTTTGGTTTTAATTTTATCAACAAGATATTCTCTGATGAATGTAGCTGAATTTAGTCTTGAAAACTCACGGGTAAAATTAACAATGATTAAATGATCTACTCCTGCAAGTTCAAGCAGTTCTACTTTTCGTTTTTGGGTATTGATAAACTTAAGATCTTTGCTGTCAGAATGCAAGACTAGTCGGGGATGGGGATAAAAAGTAATTACTACTGTTTCACCATCATATTTTTCCGCGTTAATCTTCATCAACTCGAAGATTTTTTGATGTCCAAGATGCACCCCGTCAAAAGTTCCAATCGTTACTATCGGATTTTTAACATCCCTGAATTCGTCTATATGGTTATATATTTTCACGCCAGTTAATTTCCTTTAAATCAACACTCTTTTCACATAAAAAATCATTTCAAAAGATTGATTTTTTTTGGCAAAAATACTATATTTAACCTGTTATTTAAGAAAATCATGTAATTTTTATTATGGCAAACACAATAAGGACAAGCCTTAAAAGGCTATTCCTGCTATTAACAGTGATTTGCTCCCCACTTTTTATTTTTGCCCAAATTTCCGAAGATTTCACTGACGGAGATTTTATGCACAATCCGGAATGGTTTGGTGATATTAACCAATTTATGATCAATGAAAATGGCAGATTGCAACTTAAAGCAATCGAGGCCGGTACTTCTGTACTTTATTCCAGTAATATTTGTTCGGAAAATTGTGAATGGCAATTTTATATACGCCTGTCCTTTAGTCCATCAGCAAATAACAATGCCCGGATTTATCTGGCCTCCGATAATGCAAATTTAAGAGGGGATTTGAATGGGTATTTCCTGCAATTTGGAGAATCGGGCTCCAATGATGCCATTGAACTTTTCAGGCAAAACAGACAAGAACTGACTTCAATTTGCCGGGGTGTTGAGGGGGCAATTTCAAAATCGTTTGAAATGAAGGTAAAAGTTCAACATAAAGTTGATGGAAGTTGGGAAATCTACACAGATCAGTTGCAAGAAAAGGGGTTTATTCCTGAAGCCTCGGGTTTTGATAACGAAATCATGACCTCTGATTTTTTTGGGATTAACTGTACTTACACCAGTAGTAATTCCGAAAAATTTTATTTTGACGATATCTTTATCGTTTCATTGAATGATCCGGTTCCGATTGACAGTATTGCTCCCCAAATATTAGATTTCAATTGTAGTACAAATACAGAACTCGAGCTCACTTTTTCCGAGCACATTTCTGAAGAAAGTGGTTTAGATGCTTTAAATTTTCTTGTTAACAATGAAGTTGGAAACCCTGAAACTATTGAATTATCAGAAAATAATACGAAAACTACCCTTCATTTCGAACATCCTTTTGAAAATGGGAAAATGCATATTCTCACCGTAAAAAATATCTCCGATACTTCATATAACCAGATGGAAGATACCACTTTAAACTTTTTATATTTTGAAGCGGCGCCGCTTGACGTTGTGATCAACGAAATAATGGATGATCCCGCTCCTTCTGTTGAGTTACCCGAATTTGAATACATTGAACTTTTTAACACAACCGCTTTCGAAATTGATCTGAATGGATGGGCCTTTCAAATCAATGATAAAACCCAAAAATTTGAGAATTGTATTTTACCTGGCCATGGCTATCTCATCCTCTGCAACCATTCAGCGAAAGATGTACTTTCTGATTTTGGACCGGTTTATTCTTTTTCAAGTTTTTTATTACCAAATGCAGGATCAAATCTTTCACTTATAAATCATAAAGGCTCGCTCATTTGTTCATTCAACTACCAAAAAACCGACTTTAAGAACGATGAAAAGGAAAACGGAGGATGGTCAATAGAACAGAAAGATTATAGCAGCACATGCCTGGGAGTTGACAATTGGACTTATTCAAGTAACACTTTGGGGGGAAGTCCTGGGAGTCAAAATTCAATTTCGGAAAATTATAAGCCTGAACCTGGAATTGTGTCATTCGAAGTTATCAATGATACTACCCTTCAACTGATTTTCGCAAACACCATGGATGGCGAATCCATCGAAAATCCCCGTCATTTTAAAATTATTGAAAGTGGTAAAAACCCGGTTCGGAGTATAATTGAAGATCCAAATCATAAATTAATTCAGCTTATTTTTTCTGAAAGATTTTCAAAAAACAATTTTTACACATTAAAAATATCATCCCTATTACAAAATTGCCTCGGCTTAAATTTAGAAAATGATCATTTTTTCACCTTTGGGATTCCGGATGAAATTGAAACGAATGATATCGTCATCAATGAAATATTGTACCAGCCTCTGAATAATGGTGAAGAATACATCGAAATTTATAACCGTTCCGAAAAAATATTGAATATCGCTGATTTGGGAATTTGCTTAATTGAAGAAAAGGCATTCCCACAACCGTCAGATACTGCCTGCAAGAGGGTTTTGGATCATTCACGATTAATGAATCCTTCAACTTATTTTATACTTACACGATCACCTGAAAAGGTGCTTGAACAATATAATACCCCGAACCCCGAAAATTTTATCGCGGTAGCCGAAATGCCAAGGCTTGTTGATGATGGTGGAACAATTGGGATCATAAATCAAAAGGGCGTTTATATAGATCGGGCCACATACGATGAAGAAATGCATTCCCCCATGTTAAACTATACCGAAGGGGTTTCGCTTGAAAAGCTTCATTTCAATCTTCCCGGGCTTGTGAAATCCAATTGGCATTCTGCATCATTTGCTGTTGGTTTCGGAACCCCGGCTTATCAAAATTCTCAATTCTTAACTTTTGAAAATGCCGAAACACCCATTATTGTTTCGCCCCATGTTTTCACCCCCGATAATGATGGTCGTGACGATTTGCTTAAAATTGAATATCAGTTGGAAAAGGCCGGTTACACTGCCAACGTGATTATTTTCAGTGCGGAAGGCATTAAAGTCAAGCAGCTCGTTAACAATGAACTATTAGGAACTCAAGGTGCCTTTTTTTGGAACGGCTCTGATGAAAATTCGGAAAAAATGCCACGTGGAATTTATATTGTATTTGTTGAACTTTTTGATTTGAACGGAAATATTAAACATTATAAACAAACTGCCGTATTGGGTGAAAGATTTTAAATTGCTGCAAAAGCCAACGCAGCAACATTAAGCTTTACATTTTCTATTTGCAACAAATGTTGGGAGGCCGCTTCGATGGTGGCACCCGTTGTAATCACATCATCAACCAATAAAATATGTCTATTTGCAAGAGCCGTGGAATTTGGAGCTTCAAAAATATCCTTCACATTTTCCCATCTTTTATATTTACTTTTTTTGGTTTGGGTTTCCGAAAATTTGATCCTGCTCAACAGGTCATTTCTAACCGGTATATTAAGAATATTAGAAATTCCGTTGGCAAAAACTTCACTTTGATTGAACCCTCGTTTTTTTAATTTTAAAGGGTGCAATGGAATGGGGATAAGGTAATCGATTGATTTTATCCAATCTGTATGCATGAGCTCATTGGCATAAAGCTCCCCAAGAAAAAACCCAATTTCCCTTTTGTTTTTATATTTAAATTCATGGATGAGTCGTTGCACCATTCCACCTTTGCTAAACCTTAAAAAAGTAGCTGCATGGGATATGTTGACCCTACCGGAAAACAGTTCATGTACCGGGTTGTTTGCATCTAAATGATAATTGGTTTTTGGTAATTTATAAAAACAGATTGTACACAATATTTTTTCTCCAACAAGTAATGCATTTCCGCATATAGGACATACTTCAGGATAAAGTAGTGACAGAAAATCTTGAAAAAATTTCATCGCATCTTTTTCATTTATACCATCATTTTAAAAAAGTACAGGATTAAAAACCTATTTTTGAATAAAAAAATTCTTAAAGTTGATGATCTCCGCGATAAAGTCAAGTAGCACTTGCCTTACCTGCCCGACCGTTTAGGCGGGCCTGTCAGTCCGGCAAGCTGTCGGCAGGCAGGTTTTGCTAACTTTATTTCTGTTGAATACCGAAAAAGAATTTTTTTATTTTACCCCTCTGTCAGTCTTTCGACTGACATCTCCCCTAAATTAGGAGAGAATATGGGGAAACCCCGAAGCAGAGTTTCGGAGAATTACTGTGAAAAACAATTTTGATTATGCCAACAAATCCCTTGCTTAGCGTCGAAAAATTATTGGTTTCATTTCAAATGAAAGGTGGCGATATTGAAGCAGTTTCCAATATTTCATTCCATCTTAACCAGGGCGAAACTTTAGGAATTGTTGGAGAATCGGGATCGGGAAAATCTGTCACAGCTTTGTCGATAATGAAGCTGATAGCTTGTCCACCCGGCAAATTTTCTTCCGGAAAAATTATTTTTCATGATAAAGAGAACGATCTGGATTTACTTGGATTAACGGAACAGGAACTTCAGAAATACCGCGGAAACAGAATTGGCATGATATTTCAGGAACCTATGACATCTTTAAATCCGGTTTACAGTTGTGGAACACAGATTTCTGAAGCATTGATTATTCACAAAAACTTAAATAAAAAAACAGCAAAAAAACGAACGCTTGAACTTTTTAAAGAAGTGAAGCTTCCCCGACCGGAAAGCATTTACGACGCTTATCCGCATCAAATTTCAGGCGGTCAAAAACAGCGGGTAATGATTGCCATGGCCATTTCATGCAACCCTGATATTCTGATCGCCGATGAGCCAACAACCGCACTTGATGTTACGGTTCAGAAATCAATATTGGATTTGTTAAAATCACTTCAGCAAAAATATGGAATGAGCATCATTTTCATCACGCACGATTTGGGTGTTGTTGCTGAAATTGCTGATCGGGTTCTGGTCATGTACCGGGGAAAAATTGTTGAAGAGGGAAAGGTGAAAGATTTGTTTACAAATCCCCAGCATCCTTATACCCGTGGTTTGATTGCTTGCAGGCCACCCACAGATATAACACTAAAACGTCTTCCTACCATTGCCGATTTTGTTGATTCAGATCAAGATCAAACGATAGCTCAATTTATCGCGAAGCTCAGGTTGCAGGAAAAATCGGAAGTCAAAAAATCGGATTCAGAAAATCCGGTATTGGAAATTGTTAACCTAAAAACATACTTCCCCCTGAATAGTAGCTTTTTTGGAAAAGCTAAATCGTGGGTAAAAGCTGTCGATGATCTAAGTTTTAAAGTTTATCCGGGAGAAACTTTGGGACTGGTTGGTGAGTCGGGATGTGGAAAAACAAGTTTGGGAAGAACCATTCTTCATTTAACCCGGGCAACAGCAGGAAATGTAATTTTTAATGGACAAGATTTAAACAAAATGAACGCGGAGCAGTTGCGCATCATTCGCAAGAAAATGCAGATTATTTTTCAGGATCCTTATTCATCTTTGAATCCACGCAAGATGGTTGGGGAGGCAATCATGGAGCCGATGAAGGTTCATTCAATATTTCCAAACGAAAAGGATCGTAAAGAAAAAGCAATGGATCTGCTCGAGAAAACAGGGCTCAGCAATGAATATTTTTATCGTTATCCGCACGAATTATCAGGGGGTCAGCGTCAACGAATTTGTATTGCCCGCGCCCTGGGTCTAAATCCTGAATTTATTATTTGCGACGAATCGGTTTCCGCCCTGGATGTTTCCATTCAGGCACAAATATTAAATCTGTTGAACGATTTAAAACATGATTTCAATTTGACTTATATTTTTATTTCGCACGATTTGTCAGTTGTAAAATACATGTCGGACCGAATGGCCGTGATGAAAGATGGAAAAATACTGGAAATTGACACGACCGATCGAATTTACAATCATCCCCAAACTGAATACACCCAAAAATTAATAGATGCTATTCCGAAAGCAAAGTTTTAAAATAAGAATGAGTTATAAGTTATGAATGAACTCCCCGCAGTAGAGCTGCAAGGTATCTGGAATACAGAAAACAGGAGTCAGGAGTCAGAATTTTTTTTGAAGAGATTTTAATCCCTCTTCTGGATTCTTACCCCGAAGCTGTGATTCGAGGAATTCTTTTGATTAAAAAAATGTCAAATTGTTTTGTGTCCGGTTCTAAATAACGATTGTGTGTTTGTGCATTTTATAACTCTTTTCCTTTTTCAATATCGTTATATAAATTACTTACATCACATTGGCTTCAAATTCCTGTTAAGTCTGTCAATAATCTTTTCTAGCCGAGCTTGACGGGTTTTGTCAGATTTGGCATCAAAATAAAATCCAGTATATGTATGCTGTATGGAAAGCGACATAGCCTGCAAATTGGCATAAGCAAGCTCATGCGGCTGAATGATTTCCTTAAACATCTGTATTTGTACATCGTCAATAAGGATACGTTTAGCATTATCCCATAAACCGTTTTTTCTGGCACGTTCTATGGCTTCTAATCCCTGCTGGGTCATTAAACCCTTTTCCATAAGAGTTTGTGCCAGCTCTTTGTTTTTAATAGACCATTTGCTTTTAGGTATACGTCGCGCAAAATATTTTTTATAAGTATTGTCGTCAATAGATTGCATTTGTCCGTCTATCCATCCGTGACAAAGCGCCTCTTCCAATGCATCAACAGCAGAGAGTGTTTCAAATTTCCCTTTTTTACTAAAGAGTAACCATATACCATCGCTCTCTGTCCCAAACTTGCCAAGCCATTTCCGAAAGGTTTTTCTATCAGAGAATGTCAATATTTTATCCATAAACTATCAAAAAGTTGTGAAAGTGAAATTAATTTATAGAAGGTTTAGTCAAAGACCAATGGCTGTGAATGATTTTCCACTCGTTATCTTCTTCAAGCCTATACACTTCTGTACAGTTCTCTTTCCAGAGTGTTTCGCCTGAGTATGAATGCAGATTGTAGGTCAGAACAGCCATTGTATCTGTTGATTGTACATTGGGATTTATTATTTCGAATTTATCCATTTTTACCTTTCCCCGCATGCTTTTATAGAACCTTTTAATCTTATCCCAACCGTCAAGCCGTCTTTCATGTGCAGGATCGAAATAAGTGAAGTCATTTGAATAAAGTTCGAGATAGGGAGAGGGATTACCATTGTGCCATGCATCAAGAGCCGCTGTCTCCAAAGCAATGATTGTTTTTGTAATAGTAAGCTTATCCATGATATTTTATATTAAATTGATAATTATTCTGTTTTGAGACTCATCACTTGTTTTTCATTTGTTACCCAAGACAATGGTTAATATAGCACATTTGTCATTTAGGCCTCATTTTGCATGATGTACAACGCTTGCGCTATGTTTTAGTTGCCGATTGCGGAGAACTTTCCTGTCGAGCCGCAGCGAAGTTGTTGCGAGAAGAAAAGTAAGTTGTCAGAACAGAAACGGCAATTAAATATAGCGAATTGTCAGCGTTTCGGCATTTTTTTATAGAAATTATTTATCACAAATTGTTGTCAAAGTTTAAAATCATAATCCCAAAATACAGGTTATCTAAAATGAGTTTCTTATTCTTGGCCTGTTTTGCTGTCAATAACAATCACATGAGGATATGTTGGTCCCATCGTTGTACATGCGTACACTTCATCATTGTTATGCTCTCTACAATTTAGTTCGATTTTTAATCCGGGTTCTTTGAATTCCGAATCCAAATTGTCTGCGTAATAAATTCCATCAGCAATTTCCGAATTTCCACTAATATTTTTCAATTCAATTATAATTGTTTCACCACAATCCAACCTTTTATTTCGCACTGTTGCTTCAAATTGAAAATCGTTTCCCTTTGCATCATCTTGTTTTTCGCAGCTAATTATTAAGCTCGTTGAAAAAAGAATCAATAAAAAAGCAATTTGTTTCATTGGTTAATTGTATCAGTTAATAATACAATCAAGATGTTTAGAATCTGTAGAAGGTTGCGTTATGCTGAACGCTAACTCTGTTATATATTCACATTTTTTCCACAATAACATTCAAATTTGCTGGTATTGTTTCGTTTTTGTGTACTTAAATATTGCCTCGATTAATAAAATTTGATTTAATCTTCAATCAAGAGGGGTGCAGAAAATCTTCAATCAACCGGATGTCTCTTTTACATGAAGAATTTCTGGTCTCAATGTAATTAAAAAATTGATGCAGTTCCGAAAGCAAAGTTTTATAAAAGTGATGATTCTTTTTTTATCTAAAATCTAACGCCTATTACCTTAATTTATTAAAACGCAAATAACTTAGCTGCGAGTATTTCAATGTTTTTTCTGCAGAATTAATGTAAAATTGATTCTAAATGATCTATTTTTTCCAGAATGCAGGTGCAAAAATGATGAGTACGGTAAACAATTCCAAACGACCCAAAAGCATCACAAAAGATAAAACCCACTGACCAGCCAAATGAATATGAGAATAATTTTCGACCGGGCCTACCGAACCAATTCCTGGGCCAATATTGCCAAGAGAGGAAGCAAAAGAGCCGGCAGCTGATTCAAAATCCAATCCTAAGGCCGACATGATAAGTGTACCAAATCGCTTAAAATAGATGCTCCGGTGGTTGTAAAACCAGACATGGTTTCAAAAAAAGCATTTGTAAAACCGGGAATTGCTCCACTTAATAAAAAAGGTAAAGTGCCAAAAAAAGAAGTAATAATCCAAGTAAAAGTTACGATCAGATAACCTTCACGCTTACCAATGATGTTGTTTGTATATTTATGGAAAGCAATAAAAAAAATGGCTCCTACGGCAGAAGTAATTAAACCCGAATAAAGTAATGCCAAATAGCTCGTTTCATGATAGTATAAAGAAAATAGGATCCCCAAAAACATAAAAAACCCTTCAATTATCAGTAAAAATCCGATCATCTTTAGAACTAATTTGAAATTTATATCTGCATTTTTAACCATGCATGAAATTATTTATGTAGTAAAAATGCAAATTGGGGATTAGAATTAAATCAGTTAAAAAGTTTATCCACTTTGCTGATGGCATGAGGCAAACAAAAAACAACAACCCGATCGCCTGCTTCAATTTGAGAATTACCTATGGCAATAAAACTTTCGTTTCCTCTATAAATTCCACCTATTAATGCTCCATCAGGAACATTTAGGTTTTTAATTTGATTTTTGGTTATCGCTGAAGAAGGTTTGGCAACAAGTTCAATTACCTCGGCATCAACTCCACTTAAGCACTTCAGTGAAGCAACTTCAGAACCCATCGTAAACCGAACAATATAACTTGCTGTTATAAGTTTTTTGTTAATAATAGTATCAATACCGATGTTTTGAGAAATGTCGATATAATCAATGTTTTCGACCAATGCTATGGTTTTTTTAACCCCGAATTTTCGTGCATGTAAACAGGTAAGGATATTTGTTTCCGAATTATTGGTTACTGCAATAAAAGCATCAACTCCACGAATGTCTTCTTCTTCCAGAAGTTGAATGTCACGCGCATCTCCATGAATAACCAAAGTATCTTCCAAATAATCCGTAAGGCTTAAACATTTTTCTTTATCAACTTCAAACAATTTAATATTTATTTCTTTTTCCAATTGCTTACAGGCAGTTCGTCCAACCCTTCCTCCGCCAACAACCATGATGTTTTTGATCTCAATATGCGCTTTTCCACTTAGAGCCATCAAACCCTCGATGCCCTCTGGTTTAGTTATTATATAGGTTAAATCGTTGGTTATGAATTTATCATCACCTTTTGGAATTATTGTTTGTCCGTTACGGTGAATGGCAACAGCCCTAAACTGAAGATGGGTATTTTCCTGGGCAATTTGATTTAAGGTTTTATTGATAACAGGCGCATTTTTTTCTAATTTTAATAAAAAAAGTGAAAGTTTTTTGTCTGTAAAATCAAAAATTTCAATCGCTTCGGTTTGGTGTAAAAGGTTCGTTATTTCATGAGCCGCAATTTCTTCGGGACAAACCATGGCATCAATACCCAAGCTTTCATAAATCTGTTTATTTTCTTCGCTTAAATTTTCCAAACTATTGACTCTGGCAATGGTTTTTTTGGCACCCAGTTTTTTGCCCAGAATGGCCGTAATGATATTTATTTGTTCATTATGGACAACTGAAATGAGTAAATCTGTTTTGTGAATATTGGCACTTTTTAACACAGCAATAGAAGTAGAATCACCCGTAATGGTCATCAGATCAGTATGCGATTCAACCATTTTTAATAATTCTTCGTTGGGATCAACTATGGTAATGTTATGGTTTTCACTGGCTAATTGTTTCGCCAAATGTAATCCAACCTCGCCATCTCCTGCGATAAGTATATTCATAAAAATAATTTTTTCCGGCTGCGAAATTAATGCAATCTGATCAAATATAGCAAATTATAAATTAAAAAGGCTGCTTTTTATTTTTTAATCGAGAGGAAAGCAGACGATATAATTATTTCTTTAATCAAACAATTCCTCGTGGCTTGCCGCGAGGTTTCCTAATACTTTCCCCTGAAAATCAGGGGACCTGCCTTGCCGCAGGCAGGGATGTCAGTCTAATGACTGACAGAGGGGTGAAATAATGAAAATTCGGTTTTCAGCTTTTTGCTGAAATTAAAGTTGGCGAAATACCCCTTGGCTCTGCCACGGGGATAGTCAACTTTAAGAATTTTCTTTATTCAATCGTAAATTTATCCCAGTCAGGACCCACATTAAATTTTCGTCTTAATTCAGTTAAGGAAGCAAGGGATAATTCAACAATGGCAATTTCTTCAATTTTTGGATTAAGGGAAAGCATAATTTCACCTTTTGGATCGATAAGCAAAGAGTCTCCCGAATATTTATTTCCACCTCCATCAATACCAATCCGATTTAAGCCAATCACATAGGCCTGATTTTCAATAGCTCGGGCAATAAGTAGTTGTTTCCAGGGATAACTTCTGGAAACTGGCCAATTGGCTACATAAATCAATAAATCATATTCAAATTCGTCGTCGGTATAGGTATTTTTACTCCATACCGGGAAACGTAAATCATAGCAAATCAATGGACGGATTTTCCAGTTATTCAAATTAATGATCAGTCTTTCATTACCGGGGCTGATCGTATCAGCTTCATCCCCTAAATGAAAAACATGCCGCTTTGAATATTGATCAAAAGTTCCATCCGGTTTCATTGAAATCAAAGTATTGAAATAGGCATTCTGATTTTTAAGCAGCATACTTCCAACAATGCTGCAATTAAGTTGGGATGCTTTTTTATGCAGCCATTTCATGGTTGAACCATCCATGTATTGAGCAAACCTATCTGGATCAACAGGAAATCCGGTATTAAACACTTCAGGTAATACAATTAAATCGACCGGTTCACCTATTTGATCTAAAAGGGAATCAAAATGATTTAAATTACCCTGAATATCTTCCCATAAAATATCCGACTGAATCAGTGCTATTTTTAAATTTTGCATAAAATTTCGGCGGCTTTGTTTAATGTTTCTTTTTGTTTCGCAAAACAAAATCTGAGTCTTTTCGATTCCATTCCATCATGATAAAACGAAGACACAGGTATTGATGCAATTCCAAATTCTTTAATTAATTCCTCTGCAAATTCCATTTCGGGTTTATCCGAAATATCGCGATAATCCAACAACTGAAAATAAGTTCCAAAACAAGGAACGATCCGGAAACGTGAAGTCCTGATTTTATCTGCAAAATAATCTCTTTTTTGTTCATAAAACGAATGAAGTTTATTGTAGTTCTTCTTCTTGCTAATAAAATCGGCGATGGCGTATTGAATGGGCGTATTCACTGTAAAAACATTAAATTGGTGTACTTTTCGGAATTCATTCATTAGTTTTTCCGGTGCCAAAATATAACCCATTTTCCAACCCGTAGCATGAAAAGTTTTCCCAAATGAAGCGATGACAAAACTTCTGCGTGCCAGCTCAGGATATTTACAAACACTTTCATGTTGCAAATTGTCAAAAATCAGATGTTCATATACCTCATCACTTATTACAATAATATCCGTGTTTTTAGTCAAAGCTTCCAATTGTAAAATATCGGAAGATTTTAATACACTTCCGGTGGGATTGTGCGGTGTATTAATGATTATCAATTTAGTTCGATGAGTGATTAGTCGGGGTAATTCGACCCAATCTATTGAATAATCCGGCAAACGAAGCCTGGCATATTTTACAGTTCCTCCATTCAATCGAATTGATGGGGCATAGCTATCATAAGCTGGTTCAAAAATAATCGCTTCATCTTCTTCACTTATAATGGCAGAAATGGCCGTATAAATTGCCTGTGTGGCTCCGGCCGTAACCGTAATTTCAGAATCGGCATTGTATTCTGCTCCATAGGTATCTTTAACCTTTTTCACAATCTGCGCCCTAAGTGCCTGAACGCCCGGCATAGGAGCATACTGATTGTACCCCTGCTTCATGTAATGATGAATCAGCTCAATCAGTTCAGCAGAAACAGGAAAATCAGGAAAACCTTGAGACAAATTAATTGCATGATGCTCATTTGCCATTTTACTCATTACTGCAAAGATGGATGTCCCAACATTGGGCAATTTTGTACTCAACCTTCCTTCAAAATCTAACATTAATATATTATTTAAAAGCAAATTTAATTAATTTAAACAGAAATTGTATTTTTGAATTCCATTGACACCTAAAAATAAACGGATGAAAACAATTGATCAGTTCAACTTTAAAAACAAAAAAGCATTAATCAGGGTTGATTTTAATGTTCCCTTGGATGAAAATTTTGAAATTACTGACACTTCAAGAATTGATGCTACAATTCCAACGATAAAAAAGGTTTTAAAGGATGGGGGATCTGTTATTTTAATGTCACATTTGGGGCGACCTAAAAGTGGCCCTGAAGATAAATTTTCACTTAAACATCTGTTAAAGTATTTATCGTCTGCGTTAAAACTTGAAGTACAATTTGCCAACGATTGTATTGGTGAGGAAGCTAAACAAAAAGCAGTAAACCTGAAAAACGGTGAAGTGTTGCTTCTCGAAAATTTAAGGTTTTATAAAGAAGAAACTGCAGGGGACGAAGATTTTTCAAAAAAGCTCGCTTCATTGGCAGATGCTTATATTAATGATGCTTTTGGAACAGCACACCGCGCTCATGCCTCAACTGCCATCATTGCCAAATATTTTCCTGAAAACAAAATGTTTGGTTACATCATGAACGATGAAATTTCCAATATCAATAAAGTGATGGTAGATCCCTGGCGACCATTTACTACAATATTGGGAGGTGCCAAAGTTTCAGGTAAAGTTGAGGTAATCACAAATCTTTTGGATAAGGTTGACAACCTTATTATTGGAGGAGGAATGATGTTCACGTTTATTAAAGCACTGGGAGGAAATATCGGGAATTCGCTCGTTGAAGAATCCCTTTTTGCATTGGCCGTGGATACCATCAATTTTGCAAAGGATGAAAATGTTAATCTCTATCTCCCAACCGACGCAGTAATTGCAGATGGTTTTTCGAACGACGCGAAAATCGCTGTTTCGTCATCTTATGATATTCCGGATGGATGGATGGGTTTAGATATTGGCCCGGAAACTGTTAAAAAGTACATATCGATTATTGAGGATTCAACAACCATTCTTTGGAATGGGCCCATGGGTGTTTTCGAAATGTCGAATTTTGAAAATGGCACAAGAGAGATTGCACTGGCTGTTGCAAAAGCTACTAAAAAAGGAGCTTACTCGTTAATTGGTGGCGGTGATTCAGTGGCTGCTATAAATAAATACAATTTAAAGAATAAAGTAAGTTATATTTCTACCGGTGGTGGCGCCATGCTAGAATATATTGAAGGAAAAATCCTACCCGGAATTCAGGCAATAGAAGAATAAAGATGGGGCAATCAATTGAGCTATTTGTAGCTGACAGGGTACAAGAATACGCATGGAAACAAGATTTGAATTGTGCTCAAACCACACTTCTGGTTTTGTCCGAAAAATTTAAAATTGAACTAAACTCTCAGATTATTGATGGCTCTTCAGGCTTAAACGGAGCCGGGCAATATCAGGCTCAATGCGGTTTGGTTGAAGGGGCATTAATTTTTATGGGTATTTATTTGCGCTCACAACAGAAAGAGAAGCTTGAAATTCAAAACATTTGCAAATCATATGCCCAAAATTTTGAAAGCAAATTCGGAAGTTTGAGTTGCAGCCGGCTAAGACCAAACGGTTTTAATTTAACAGATCCTCCGCATCTTTGCAGTGATTTAACGGAACAAACGCTGTTGTTTGCCATTGATTTTATTTCAACCTATTGATCTTAATCACGGGTATGAAACCCCAAAATCCTGAGAATTCGGGAGAAACTAATTCCGCAGCAGAGCTGCGGGGTATTACCCTCCGACTTCGTCGGGATTGTTCGTCTTGCA
>PHDM01000024.1 GCA_002840985.1 Bacteroidetes bacterium HGW-Bacteroidetes-17 | reverse complement strand
AATTACCCAAACCAGCATTTGTTTGTTATCAGTCGTGGTTACCCATCTTTCTTCCACTTTACCCATGCTCAACTGATCTAGTAACTCTTTATTGATAAATGTAATTTGATTATCGCTTCCGTCAGTTGGATTAACCGAGAAAATTTCTGATGGATAAGACATCGACATTTTGGTAGCGATTAATTGATCGCCCATTGGAATTACTCCCTGATAATCCTGGACCCCATTAGTGATTTGGGTGATTTTATCTTCAGCAATATCCAGTCGGTAAATTTGACCTTTAGCTTGCCAAACACTTGTAAAATAAACAGATTTTGAATCAGATGACCATGCCAAACCTTCAGCATGTTGATCGAAATTAGCGGTGTAATCTTTGCCGGTTCCTGTCGCGATATCATAAATCCACAAACGAATTTGATCTGCCTCATAACCATCCCTTTCCATGCTTTCCCAGGCTATCATCGTTCCATCAGGTGAATAGTTTGGAGATACATCATAACCCATCATCCCTTCAGAAATATTTACTGTTTTTTTGCTTTCAATATTGTATAAATAGATATCCGAATTAGTTGAAATAGAATAGGCCATCCCAACTTTCTTACGACTGGTATAGGCAATGGTTTTACTATCAGGGCTCCAGTTTATTTGTTCCATCCCGCCAAAGGGTGCATTAGGGGATTCGTAAGGCTCGCCCTTCATAATGTCAATTGGATTACTAACAGTTGTCCCATCATAATCAGCTACAAAAACATGGGATAGAGCATCAACAAAATGATCCCAATGTCGGTACATCAGGTCATTAAAGATCATTCCACTTGCTTTTGGTAAATCGGGATATTGATCGTGCACATCAGGAGTTACCTTAACATCCTGGATGAACAATATTTTAGATTGATCAGGGGCATATTTAAATCCATTCAGCCCGCCTTCAACATTGGAAATCTGAGTACGTTCGGTTCCATCCGGGTTCATTTCCCAAAGCTGGCTTGATCCAGATTCTGAAGAAAGAAATCCTATTTTTTTGCCATCCGGTCGCCAGGTGCCTTCCTGTTCACTGAATTTTGTATTGGTGATTTGTTTTAATCCCGAACCATCTGTTTTAATGGTATAGAACTCTCCATTTCCTTTATTTTGAGGAATGTCGTAATAAGTGGTTTTGAATAGAATGGTTGAGTTGTCGGGAGAAACCGTAACATTTCCCAATCGTCCGAACGACCATAAAACTTCAGGAGTCATGATGTCGGAAGTAAGTTTTAGGTCTTTTTTCCCAATGTATGGCACTTCTTCTTTAGCTTTATCAACCGTTTTAGCTTGCTGACAAGCTGTAAACCCTAAGGCTAACGCAAGTAATAAGATAATTGTTCTTTTCATGGTTTATATTGATTTTAAGATTTATTTATGGTGCAACTTGAAAAAAGGTAACTGCTAAGTTCCGAAAAATCTTTGAAACCGGTTTAAAATTTTAATATAAATGTTGTTCCCGACCCCACTTTTGATTGAACTGAAATACTGCCTTTGTGCATCAACATAATTTGACGGGAAAGGCTTAACCCAATACCGGAACCTTCTTTTTTTGTGGTAAAGAATGGTATGAAAATCTGATCAAGCACTTCACTTTTAATACCACATCCATTATCGCTAACGGACACGAATACACTATTTCCTGTTTTACTTGTATTAAATTCAATCCGTTTTGTATCGTTATTTTTGATGGCTTCGATGGCATTTAACAACAAATTTATCAGCACCTGTTCAATCATTTCCGAATCGATATTAACAAATGCTTCTTGGGTAATATTTGGTATCTGGATATTGATTTTTTGCTTCTGTAATTCAGGTTTCATCAGTGTTGCGATATGATTGATCAATCCATTAATGTTAACTTCGGCAAGCCGTGGTTTTGGGAGCTTACTTAATTGTTTATAGGTGGTCACAAATTTCAGTAAACCTTTACTTCGACTTTCGATGGTTTCCAAGCTATCGTAAATATCATCTGCTTCAGCATCGGAGATAGTCTTTATTGGTCTTCTTTTACCATCTTTCGTTGACAACATTTTATTAACGGCTTCACTTAATGATGAAATGGGCGTTACCGAATTCATGATTTCATGATTTAGAATCCGGATTAACTTTTGCCACGACTCAATTTCTTGATTATCGAGCACTTCACCCAGATTATGTAAAGAGACCATTTTGTAAATGACATCTTTTAATTTAAAAACGGAGCATTGCAGATTGAGTGGGATCAGTCGGTTGTCGATGTTCACTTTAATAATTTCTTCCGAATCACCTCTAATTCCTTTGATTGCAATAAATAAGTTTTCATCGATGTGTTTTATTTCTTCAATAGTAGTCAATTTGTTTAATTTCAAAAGTGTTTTAGTGGACTGATTCACAAGTTCGATATGGCCTGTTTCAGAATAGCAAATAATTGCCGATTTTGAATGTTCAAAAACGGTAAGCAAATATTGATAATGCAGCTCTTTCTCGATCCGAACATTTTGAAATTCCCTAGTTATTTCGTGTAATGCCTGTTTGAGTTCTGAAAATGAAGTTGAGCCTTGTACGGAATCTGCATACGTCGAAGAAAAATCTTTGTGTTTGATTGCCAATAAAAATTTCCCGATCTCGCGATTTGTCGACTCTATAAAGTAAATGAGCTCGATGAGTAAAATAATGATAAGAGAAAAACTTACCGCTGAAGTAACATACCATTTCTCCTGATTTATGGATAAAATGAAGAGAAAGATCATGATTCCCAGAATGATTACCCTGAAAATGATTTTGAGTCGGAAATTTTTAAAGATCATATTTGCTCATTTTACGATAAAGAGTAGTCCTACCCAAACCCAACGCTTTAGCTGCTTTTGTAAGATTCCCTTTGTTTTCGGATAAGGCATTCTGGATTGCATTTTTTTCAAGGACTTCAATGTTGAATGATGAAGATTCCGTTCCGGTCGATTCAACGTTTAACCAAATATCTGAAGCTTTAATCAAATTTGAATTGCACATAATGATCGCGCGTGCAACTAAATGTTTTAACTCACGGATATTTCCGGGCCATTGGTGTTTGGTCAGTTTCTGAATGGCATCTTCAGCGAAGCGGATATTGGATTTATTGTATTGAGTAAGATATTTCTCCGCGAAAAAATCGATCAATAACGGAATGTCTTCTCTGCGTTCTCTCAGGGATGGTATTTCAATCTGAATAGTATTAATCCGATACAAGAGGTCCTTTCTGAAGTTTTTTTCATCGTTCAATTCATTTAATGAAAGATTTGTCGCAGAAACCAACCTGATGTCAATTGGAATAGCTGTATTTGAACCTACCCTGTATATTTCACGTTTTTCGAGAGCCGAAAGGAGTTTGTTTTGTTGAGCCAAATTAAGGTTGCCAATTTCGTCTAAAAATAAGGTTCCTCCCGAAGAAATTTCAATTCTACCTTGTCTGTCCACTTGGGCATCCGTGAATGCACCTTTGCTGTGCCCGAACAATTCCGATTCAAATAAACTCGAAGTAATTGTTCCGATGTCAAGATTGACAAAAATCTGGTTACTTCTGTTTGAGTATCGGTGGATAGCCCTGGCAACCAGCTCCTTTCCTGTGCCATTTTCACCTAAGATCAAAACATTGGCGTTGGTTGGGGCAACCTTCTTAATGACTTCAAGTACATCCTTCATCACTTTTGATTTGCCGATAATCTCTTGGTATGATTTATCTACCTCTTCTCTTAGCACATTTTGTTTTGATTTGAGTGAACGAATTTCACTTTTCGACTGGCTAAGTCTTAACGCAGATCGAACGGTTGCCAAAAGTTTTTCGTTGTCCCAGGGTTTTACAACAAAATCAATGGCGCCAATTTTCATAGCTTCAACGGCAAGGTTGAGCTCTCCATAGGCAGTAATCAAAATGACATTCGACTGAGGATGTATTTTAAGTATCTCCTTAAGCCAATGAATTCCTTCAATTCCATTCGAAGTTCCGGTTGAGTAATTCATATCCAGTAAAATCACGTCAAATTCTTCCTTTCGCAGGATTTGTTGTAATTTAAACGGATCACTTTCAGTACGGATCACTTCAAATTCATCTCTGAGAACAACTCTTGAAGTTAACAGAATATCTTTATCATCGTCGACAACTAGTAATTTGCCCATTTTAATGATGCCATTTATAAAGTGTCTTCAAAGATAAAAAAATGATCGGTTTATGTTCAATTTAATTGTTCCGAAGTGAAACAATTTAGGTGATTTTGATTTGTGAAAAATAAGTTAAGTAGCAGAAATAAAATGTTTTATAAATTATGGTATGCTTGTTGAAATATTTGGATTAAATTGTGTTAACAGAGAATATTTGATGTTGTCTTTTTGCGTTCAAACATTTAGAAATGCTCTACTGAAACCGGTTGAATCCTTAAAATACGAATAAAATGAATAATAATATAAAATTTATGATCCGTAACATCTGGAAGAACAAACTTTCTTCGATAGTTAATATTCTAGGTTTATCAATTGGGCTGGCTTCGGCTATTATTATATTTCTTTTCATAGAATATGAGCTTAGTTTTGATGGTTTCTATAAGGACAATGATCAAATTTATAGGATTAATGCCATATCCACGCATGCAACCGGTATTGATAAGGATGGAGCGACCACTTACCCTTTAGGTTATTCGTTAAGGAATGATTTTCCAGACTACCTGATTAGTACACTCTACATGATGTCAGAGTTGGATATTGTCATTGATAAGGATGTTTATAAAGAGAAAAATATCCTTTTTGTTGATTCTGTTTTCTTTAATATTTTTAGTTCTGATTGGATTATTGGCAGCCCTGAAATTCTCAAAAGTAATCCGGGAAATATCATTCTGACAAAATCTATTTCCCAAAAGTATTTTGGCAATGAAAATCCCTTAGGTAAGACTCTGACTTTTTCAAATGATCAGCATTTTCAGGTTGCAGGTTTAATACAGGATGCACCATTGAATTCTACCCTGAATTATACCATGATCGCTTCCTCTGAAATTCTGGATGCTAAGTTGGTAGGGTTTAATTATGATAGCTGGGAGAATAGTATTTCGGGATTTGAGACCTATATGAAAATTCCGAAATCGGTTGAACCACTTATCATTGAAAAACAAATGAATGATATCATTAAATCAAATTATGCTACCGGTGATAACAAAGCAACCAATACCTATTATCAATTTCAGGCTTTAAATCAGATACATCTTTCCCCCGAATTTCAGGATATTCCAAATACCTATACAACCTCGAAAACCAACCTGTGGATTTACGGCTTCATTGGGTTACTGATCCTATGTATTGCAAGTATCAATTATATAAACCTTTCAACAGCTCAGGGATTAAAAAGATCAAAGGAAGTTGGAATAAGAAAGGTTCTTGGATCCAGTAGATCTCAATTAAGCATACTCTTTGCCAAGGAAAACTCTTTTGTTTTATTATTATCGCTTGTGTTTTCAGTCATCATTGTTGAAGTAGTGCTTCCTTATGTGAATAATTTTATGGGAAATAATCTCAGTTTGAGTATTTATCAGAGTCGCTATTTTGTCATTTTTTTGTTTTTGGTTTACTTGCTTGTGGACGTGATGATTGTGCTATACCCTTCTTTGGTGATGTCAGGATTTATGCCAATCAAGGCATTGAAAGGGGTTTTAAAAACGAATAAAAACAGGGGCTTTAATCTTCGGAATTCGCTGTTGGTTTTTCAATTCATTATATCAATCGCACTCATTATTTCAACTCTGGTCATAAAAAAACAAATTAACTATATCAATAATAAGGATTTGGGTTTTGAAGTGGAAGGAATTTTTAATTTCTCGCTGCCTGATACAGATGAGAATAAAATTAAATCGATGCGCGACTATCTAACAACCCAGCCCAGTGTCGAGAGTTTTACGTTTGGGATTGGAGCACCGTCGACTACCACAAATTTCAGGACTTCATTCAAAGTGGCAGGGGATGAAACGAAGCATTATATGAACCTGAAACTGGCAGACGCTGAATATTATAAAACTTTTAACCTGAAATTGATTGCAGGAAACTGGTATCATGAGAGGGTAGAGGGTGATACTATATTTAGGATGGTGGTAAGTGAAAAACTATACAAAACTCACGGTTTTAAAAGTCCGGAAGAAGCATTGAACAAACGGATTCCTTTTGGGGGCAATGAGGGGACTATTTGCGGGGTGGTAAAAGATTTTCATACTTATTCATTAAGGAATGAAATCGAATCAACAGCTTTTATAAGTATCCCGCAATATTATCTTGGAATGTTTATTAAGATTGATAAAAATAGGACAAAAGAAACCATCGCAGGTATTGAAAAAAAATTGAAAGAATTGTATCCTGCAAATGCAATCGAATATGAGAGCATGAACGAAAGTTTGTCTGAAATGTACTCTGAAGACAACAAAATTTCAATGATCATTACGGTGCTTTCTATGCTGGCAATTGTGATTGCTTCTTTGGGGCTTTTTGGACTTGTTTCTTTTATGATGGTGCAAAGGGTAAAAGAAATTGGAATCAGAAAAGTTTTAGGTGCTTCATTAAATCAGATTAGCATCGTGTTGACCCAAACATATTTTAAGCTTATTATTGTTGCTAGTTTAATCGCGATCCCATTGGGATGGTATTTTATGAACCGATGGTTGGATGGTTTTTCTTATCGAACTGAAATTGGTATTTGGATCTATATTTTAGCAACACTTCTTGTTCTAATAATAGCCATGATCACCGTTATGTTTCAGGTGATAAAATCAAGTCGGATGAATCCTGTTAATGCTTTAAAATACGAATAGCATGATAACTAACTATATCAAAACAGCTTATCGAAATCTTATTAAAAACAAGACTTATTCGATCATTAATATTTTAGGCCTTTCAATTGGTTTGGCCTGTAGTATCATGGTGCTCTTATATCTGAAAAATGAACTTACCTACGATAATATGCACGTTCATAAAAAGGATATTTATAGAGTAGGATTTAACCTGACTATGCCTGATGGGCACGAAAAATCGGCTGTGATTACTGCGGCTGTGGCTCCATCTTTGCTCGAAGAGTTTCCTGAGGTCCAATCGATGGTCAGAATTCGAATGCCTCGACCCGGATTTTTGGCAATAAATGAAATTAATTATCATTCCGAAAATGTATGCTTTGCTGATTCAACTTTCTTTGATTTCTTTTCTTTTAAGTTGTTATCAGGTTCTGTTAAAACAGTTTTAGCCGAACCTTATTCCATCGTTCTGACCAAAAGTTTAGCGAAAAAAATATTTGGGGACGCTGACCCGATTGGTCAGGTTTTAAATTGGGAGAATGCTTATTCTGTTGTAGTGAAAGGCATTGCCGATGATTGTCCTAAAAATTCATCCGTTCAGTTTACAGCACTGATTTCTTTTACAACTTTATACGATCAACCAAACAGTTATTTGGGTTGGAACGGAGGAAATCAATATTATAATTATATAAAATTGTATCCCTCTGCATCGCTGGAAACCATCAATCCAAAGTTGCCTGATTTCATGGAAAAGCATATCAATTACATGTATAGGCCACATGGATGGTTAATTGAATTAGCTTTTGACCGTATGGATCGGATGCATCTTCATGGTTTTATTGATAATGATATGACTGCGGGGGATTTGAAAAAAATGTGGATTATTGGGTTGATAGGATTATTTGTACTCCTAATTGCCGTTTTTAATTTTATGAATTTAACAACAGCCCGATCAACTCAGCGATTGGTCGAAATAGGTATCAGAAAAGTATTGGGAGCTCATCGATCGCGGATCACTGGTCAGTTTTTAGGTGAAGCCGTGATTTTTAGCCTGATTTCCTTTGTAATTTCTTTAATCCTGATCGAAATATTCCAGCCTCAATTTACCAGGTTTATCGGCGATTATGAATTATATGCCAATTCAAATATCCCATTCATCGCAATGATCGTAATTTTCACGGTAAGTATAGGCCTGTTGGCTGGTTCATATCCAGCAATATTTATTGCTCGTTTTAAACCAATCAACAGTCTAAAAGGGGAATTGATAAGTGGTGGTGGAACACCCTATTTAAGGAATATTCTGGTAGTAATTCAATTCGTGATTTCAACTACTATCATTACCTACACTTTGGTGATGTTTCTGCAACTTAGTTTCATTCAGAAAAAAGATCTGGGATTTGATACTGCGAATACTGTAATTGTTAATATGCCGAGTGGAACGGCCATAAAGGCATATTCAGCATTAAAGATCGAGCTGGAACAGTTAGCAGATGTCGAAACCGTTTGTTCATCGTCACAGCTCATCGGACAAGGGATTACACAAAACGGATATTTACCTGAAGGTGTCAAAAATCCGATGTTGGTCAAGTTTTTAGCAACGGATGAGGGTTTGGCTGAAATGCTCAAATTAAATATGGTAGAAGGACGCTATTTCTCTGATTCATATGCATCGGATGATACCTCCTACATTATTAACGAGTCCTTTGCTAAAGAACTTGGATGGCAAAATCCGATCGGGAAAAAGATTATGCGTGATGGTGCTTATCCGGTAATAGGAGTTATAAAGGATTTTAATTTTGAAGGATCTCAGCGTGAGATTGTTCCATTAATAATTGGAAAGGCCAAGGCTGATGATCATGAAGTTGTTTACTTAAAATTAAAAAGCCGGAATTATGAGCAGACACTTGCCGGTATTGAAGAAAAATGGAACAATCTATTGCCAAACGAACCCCTGAATTATGGGTTTTATGATATCCGCTTAAGGGATAATTATACAGAATTAAGAAAATCAATTAACATCATGGGCCTGTTTGCATTTATGGCTATTTTAATTGCCTGCATGGGTTTGTATGGATTAGCCATGTTTACAGTTGAAAGACGACAACGTGAAATAGGTGTTCGCAAAGTTTTCGGTGCCGATACCTTTCAAATTGGGAAATTGGTAGTTGTTGATTTTCTGAAATGGATTTTAATTGCAAATTTCATCGCTATCCCCATTGCTTATTATTATTCAGAAAGGTTTCTGGATGGATTTGCCTATTCAATACAACTGAATATCGTTCCATTTGCTATGGCATTGTTTATATCCCTAATTATTGCACTTATAACCATTATTTTCCAGGTAATGAAACTCACTAACATAAACCCAGTTTCTACCTTAAAATATGAATAATTAATCTGATTGTAACATTTGCTATTCTATAGTCGTCTAAGATTTAAACGGAAAGTTTATCCTGAATCATCCTGTCAGTCAGTATGAATTATTAAAAAACAAAATCGTTAAAATATGAAGACAAAAATCTTAGCCACAACTTTATTGCTCATTTCATTTTTTGCAATAAAAGCATATTCACAAGTTAATACCGACGAATTATTTATCTATGGAAAAGTTACCACCATTGATGGAGATCAGTATGTCGGACAAATCAGATGGGGAACAGAAGAAGTATTCTGGTTCGATTTTTTTAATGCAACCAAACCTGTTAACGAAAATCTTGAGTTTTTAAGCAGAAGTGAAATGAACGATTTACGCGAAACTTCAGAGCATTGGGCAGAACGTTGGGTCGAGCGTGTTTTCTCTGTTAATGATGGGAGTTTCAACACTTTTACCCATACTTTTGCCTGCCAGTTTGGTGACCTTAAATCTATTGAAGTGAGGAGTCGTAACAGGGTTAATGTGATTTTAAAAGATGATCAGGTAATTCGTTTGGATGATGGGTCGAACGATATTGGTGCCACTATACGGATTTTGGATGAAGAACTTGGAAAAGTCGAAGTAAAATGGGATCGTTTGGACCGTGTTGATTTTATGGTGACCCCTCAAAATTTAAGGGACAAATTCGGGGAACCCATCTTTGGAAAAGTGCAAACCCGTTATGGTGAAATTACCGGTTACATCCAATGGGATCATGACGAAAGATTGTCGGTTGATAAGCTGGATGGCGAAACACGTCGTGATAATTATTCGATACCGTTTGAAAATATTCAGACCATTGAAAAATATGGCAGTGGGGTTTTGTTGAAAACAAAATCAGGAAAAGAACTAGAACTTGAAGGCTCAAACGATGTAAATCGTGAAAATCGCGGCATCATCGTAAATACACTGGGCATGGGACGTGTTGATATTCCATGGAGCGAATTTGAAAAACTTAGCTTATCCGATCCTACAAAAGCTGATCTGGTGGGTTATAATGATTTTAAAGGACCAAATAAATTAGCAGGAACAGTTTGCCTGGCAAATGGCACCTCTTATTCAGGTTTGATTGTTTATGATTTGGACGAGTCCATTGATATTGAAATGCTGAATGGTGAAAAAGATGACATTCAATATCTGCTGCCATTCAGAACAATTCAAAAAATCAGTCCTAAAAATTATTATTATACCCAGGTAACATTAAAGGACGGAGATATGCTTTTGTTGGGTAAAACACAAGATGTCTCCGATCAAAACACAGGAATCTTGGTATTTGAATCAGATAGCAAATATCATTATGTGCCATGGAGAGATGTGGAAGAAATTGTTTTTAAGTAAGTGAAACTGTGATTTTGAATTCAAAATCACGATAGTCGAACTTATCCCGAGCGTTTAAATTGAGCGTAGCCGAAATGCAGGTGAGGGATCTAAGTGTAATTTTTGAGCCCCTTTCTGATTATTCAGGAAGGGGCTTCTTTGTTTTTAAACCATTATAACTTCGAGTAATTTTAGATTGTCTAATAATTCATTAAGTTTGTTTTTATAACCACAATTAAAAAATGATTCAAATGAAAATCCGAAACCTTTTTATACTTGCCTTGATTATTCTGACCTCCTGTAATCTGGAAGAACAGAAACCCGATCCTATTCGTTTGGAATATGTTGAATATGATTTGGGACTATCCAATAGTTTTCGTGGATTGTCGGTTGTTAACGAAGATGTATTTTGGGTTAGCGGTACTAAAGGAACAGTCGTGCATAGTGATGAAAAAGGCAATTTGATTGTCAATCAGGTGCCGGGTGCAAGTGAGATGGATTTTCGGGATGTGGTTGCCTTTAATGTAAAGACTGCACTTGTGATGAATGCAGGTTTTCCGGGTGTAATCTATAAAACCATTGATGGGGGAACAAATTGGTACGAAGTTTACCATAATAGCGATTCAGCGGTATTTTTGGATGGAATGAAATTCTGGGACGAGCAAAATGGAATTGCTTTTGGTGATCCGATGAACGGCAAAATGTTGATCATTACTACTTCGGATGGTGGTGAGAATTGGGTGCAAACCGATCCTGAAAACATGCCTGAAAGTTTGGAAATTGAAGGTGGCTTTGCCGCAAGTGGAAGTAGCATTGTTGTGAATGGGACATCAAAAGCGTGGGTTGGAATGGGTGGAACCAAAGCCCGTGTGTTTTTTACGAAGGATAAGGGCCAACACTGGCAGGTTGTTGAAACCCCTATATACTCAGGGGCAGGGATGCGCGGCATTTATTCAATGGCCTTTAAAAATGAAATGGAAGGAATCGCAGTAGGAGGGGAGTATCAAAATGAAAACCCACCCGATAGCAGAGCATACACCATTGATGGCGGGAAGACCTGGATTTTGGGACAAGGGGTCGATCATTATCTCGCAGGCAGCTGCTACCTTTATAATAATATTTATTTAGCTACCGGATTGAACGGAACTGATGTAAGTTACGATGGAGGCAAAACTTGGGAACCCATTTCCGATCAAAAATTGCATGGAATGGTTTTTACTGCCGGAGGCAAAGTTGGTTATGGCATGGGGAGAGAGGGGAAGCTTGTGAAGATATCAGTAGAAGAGAATTGAAGAAAGTAAATCTCTAAGGCTGGGAATGATTCCTAGCTGCCAAAAATATAAATATTTTGCAAATGTGAAGTAGAAAAAGCTATTTCAAATTGTACAAGTTAATTACTTAGCGTATTTTTATATATTAGCAGTTACAATTTGTTGATTTAGCACTATTCTAACTCTACCCAACTAACAATTCTCTTATCTTGAAATAGATTAATGTTTATTAACATAAAACCAAATATGAGCATGACCAATTCTCATTTAGAAAAACCATCGATACTCTTTTTAGTAGTCTTATCTTGTTCTACTTTTGAATTTAGTTCTCAACAAATAAAAACGAAATTGATAAATGTATTAAAAGGAACAGGATCAACTTTAGTAAGGTTAGCAACATTCAATAATGTCTTTTACTAAAATACTGTGATGAAATCTTATCAAAATAAGAATTCCAAAATGAAGTTTGTACTTCTCTCAGGATTTATTCTTCTTTTTATCATACAATCATTCGGTCAGTCTGATATTATTATTTCAAAAACATATAATAACTTAGCTTGGGCTGATTTTGTACAAAAAATAGAAATGAAATATGATGTTCATTTTTTCTACAACGAAATAGACATTCCCAAATTTAACATCGTTATCACAGAATCTTCATCTTTAAAAAAAATCCTGAATGAAAATTTAGATGCATATAATATTGCTGTTTCTATCGATCGGAAGGGGAATATTTTTTTAACAAAAGGTGTTGTACTTAATACTAGTCTACCATCCAATTTTTTTTCTCAATTGATCAAACCTAAGCAAGAAGAAAATGCGATTTCAGTTGACAAAATTGATGCAGATTTTTTAAATACTATAAATCAATATGCTCCAAAAACAATTGTGGTTGGAACCAAAAAAGATGGCATAAATAAAAAAAATGTCACACTAAGCGGCTATACTAAAAATTCTAAAACGGGTGAGATCATTACTGGATCAACCATCATGGATGAAGGCTCGAAAATTGGAGTTGCAGCTGATGATAATGGTTTTTTTCAAATAACTTTAGAAAAAGGGAAGCACATACTGGTCATAAATGGGATAAATATTAATGAAAAAAGAGTTCCAGTTGATCTTTTATCAAACGGAACCATAGAATTGTTACTTGAAGAAAAAATTTATTTACTTGATGATATCGTTATTAGTGTTCAAAGGCAGAATAAAGTGAAAGGAACGCAAATGGGGATAGAAAGTTTGAGCTCAAAGGCAGTAAAAAATATCCCTCTTGTTTTTGGTGAAAAAGATGTTATGAAAATAGCATTGTTGCTGCCTGGTGTTCAAGCCATTGGAGAGGGTTCGGCAGGGTTTAACGTAAGGGGTAGTCCAACAGATCAAAATTTATTTTATATAAATAATGTCCCTATTTACAACACCTCTCATGCCTCTGGATTTTTCTCATCTTTTAACACCGATGCCATTGATGAGTTTTCCCTTTATAAAAGTAATATCCCTATAAAATATGGAGGTCGCTTATCATCAATATTTGACATAAAAACGAAACAAGGGAGGAAAGACAAAACTACTGCCAACGGTGGGATTAGCCTTATTACAGGGAGAGTATTGGTTGAAGGGCCGATTAAAGAGGATAAAAGTAGTTTTTTAATTGGGATGAGATCAACATATTCAGACTGGGCGATTGACATGATGTTTGATGACCAAGACATAGAGGACAGCAAAGCAAGCTTTGCTGATTTTGTTGGTAATCTTTCTTTTCAACTCAATAAAAATAATCTCTTAAATGTTTTCTCATATTACAGTTATGATAAGATGAAATTGGTATCGACAAACACCGAATATGACTATAAAAACATTGGAGTTTCGGCAAACTGGAAACATTTTATAAAAGAAAAACACACCTTTGAATTAAGCCTTGCTCATAGCATATACGATTTCGAAAAAGAAAGATCTGAATTTGTATTTTCTGCTTTTAAGCAAAATTACAAACTGGAACATAGTGAAATAAAAGCAAACTTTAATTTCAGACCTAATTACAAACATAGTATTGATGCAGGAGTTAACTCAATTCTTTATCAAATTGATAGAGGAAGTAGACTCCCGCTTGGTCCTGGAAGTTTGGTGCAAGACTTACATTTGGGCACTGAAAAAGGGCTCGAATCGGGAATCTATCTGGGAGATGAATGGGATGTAACGCCCAAATTATCATTGAATGCAGGTGTTCGATATAATATTTACGCATCCCTTGGACCACAAAAAGTTTATCAATACGCCGAAGGTTTACCAATGTTAGGATCTAATATTCAGGATTCACTATTTTTTGATAATAATCAAATTGCAAAATCTTATGGTAGTTTAGATTTCAGAGCAGCTGCTAAGTACAGCATCACAGATGATGTGTCTTTGAAAGTATCTTATAACAGATTGCATCAATATATTTATATGCTTTCTAACACCATTGCTGTTTCACCTGATTACACTTGGAAACTGGTTGATTATAATACAAAGCCTATTATTGGCGATCAATTTTCGGTAGGCTTTTTCTCAAACCTTTCCGCAAATGAATATGAAGTATCGATAGAAGCCTATTATAAAAAGAATAAAAACATAGTAGAAATAAAAGATGGGCATGATTTCTCTTTAAATAAATACATCGAACAAAGCACTCTGCAGGGTGATTTGAAGGTCTATGGGGTCGAGCTAATGTTAAAAAAGAACATTGGATCTCTCACTGGGTGGATCAACTATACCTACTCCCATACAAGCGTACTGATTGACAGTGAATTTGCTGAAAATCGAATAAACTATGGAGAACCTTATCCCTCAAATTATGATAAGCCACATGCTCTTAATTTAGTAGCCAATTATGATTTTGCTAGAAGACATCGACTATCATACAATATTGTCTATTCAACAGGGAGGCCAATCACATATCCTACCTCTTTTTATTTTCAGAACGGGATAAAAATATTAAATTATTCAAAACGCAATGAATATCGGATTCCCGATTATCTCAGACTAGACTTATCATTCACAACAGAAGGTAACTTGCTAAAAAATAAGGCTGCTCATGGTTCTTGGACCTTTTCTATATACAATGTTTTGGGAACTAATAACCCCTATTCAATTTATTTTAAGCAAGAAGAGAATAAAATACAAGGGTATAAGTTGTCCATTTTTGCTGCTCCAATTGTTTCATTAACCTATAATTTTAAGCTTGGAAATTTTGATAGTTAACATTAGTAATAAAAGTGGAATAACGCAAAAACCGGATTTATGGGATGATTAATTATCTCACATAACAATATTAAAAAATGAACTAATTAGTATGAATAAATCAGTAAACACAAAATTATCTGTTTTTATTTTTTTAATGGTTGCCTGTATTTCCTGCGTCGAGAAATATTGGCCCGACTTAAAAAATGGACACGAAAGCTCATTGGTTGTCGATGGAAGAATTACTAACGAGCCAGGTCCATACACCATAACTTTATCAACTACGAGCTCTCTTCAAGATTTTGATTCGATATCTGATTTTAATCCGGTATCGGATGCTACAGTTACAATTACTGATGATGAAGGAAATTCAGAAACACTTTTAGAAGTAGAAGCCGGGGTTTATAAAACATCTGAAACAGGAATACAAGGGATTATTGGAAGAAAGTACAAACTTAGCATCATTGCAAGTGAAAAACACTATGAATCGGAATTTGAAGAATTACGATCGCCTGTTGAAATAGAATCTGCTCATTTTGAAATAGAAACCCGGTTAACAGAGGACAGATTAGACGAAGCTGATACCGAAGAAAAAGGCTATCAATTTTATGTAACAACTAAAACAGCAGCGGAGGATAAAAACTATTATTATTGGGAATTGGAAGAAACTTACGAATATCATGCCTATTATAGAGCCACAAAAATATTCAATGGGAAATTCACCAAAGTCACGTATGAAGAAGCAAACAGCTTATTTTATTGTTGGAATACCAATACAATAAAAAAAGTGTTCACACAGAGTACTGAGTTTCTGTCTAGCCCTAAAATTTATAATTTTCCACTAAGTTTTGCATCATTTAAAGATTATAAACTTAGGGAAAAATATTGTTTATTAATCAAGCAATTCACCATATCAAAAAATGCATATGTTTTTTATAAAGGAATAGAAGATCAAAATTCAAATACAGACGATTTGTATACATCTCAGCCCTATCGAATTTTAGGAAACCTTGTCAACACACAAAATCCGGAGGAAGCAGTACTTGGATATTTTTTGGTTGCAGGTGTTTCTAAAAGCCCGCATATTTTCACTCCAAAGGTGTTTATTGATTCTGACTATGATTATTCTATAGATCATTGTTTTATCCCTATAATAGACGATGTTGAAGCCTACCTTTCTTGGGTTCATCCTGACAACTATCCACTATATGTAGCTTACGGATGGGTAAGGATTCCCCCTTTATATGGTCAATACGTATTTATAGAGACATTTGTGTCAAAAGATTGTATCGATTGCAGAACAAGAGGGGGAACAAACCAAAAACCGGATTTTTGGGATGATTAATTACGTGATTAAAAATTATTAATATTAAAATAATTTAAATGAAATACATATTTTTATTTTTACTGATCTCAAACTCGAGTTTAGCACAGATTAATAACAATAGGCATTTTAGCAATTCTTTGGAAAAGATAGACGAAAAAGTTGTTTTACGAACAGATAGAAATTTGTACATATCGGGAGAGAAAATTTGGTTTAAAGCCTTTTGTTACCTACCCGGAGAAACAAGACAGACAAATTTAAGTAATGTGCTTTATGTTGAGTTTTACAATAACTCGAGAGAGTTTATGGTAAAAAGAAAGTTTAATATTTCGGATGGAAGTGCATTTGGATCAATTGATATACCTTCAGAATTTTTATCAGGGAATTATTTTTTAAGAGCATATACACAGTTTTTGAAAAATCACCCCCTAGGCAATTATTTTACTTCACTCATTACAGTTGTTAATCCAAATATAGCATTACCAGAAAAAACTAATCTAGAGAGAGCGAACATTCAAATAATTCCTACTGGAGGCGAATTACTAGATGGGATTAAAACCCAGGTTGTTTGTAAAATCAATGAAGATATAAGTCATAGAATAGAAAGTATTTACCTTATTGATGGCAAGAAGAATATCATTTCTAGCCCTTCGATTTCAAAAAATGGAATTTGCCTTTTTGAAATCACTCCCTCTAAATTATCAAACTATGCAATTAAACTATTACTGGAAAACAATGATTCAATTGTTCAGCCTTTACCTGATGTGTCTGAGATTGGAATGGCTGTAAAGTCAAAAATATCATCCAACGGTGAGCTAGTTGTGGATATCTTCAATAAAGGGAAGAGAATCAGTGAAATAAGTCAAAATTACCGACTTATGATTTATTCCCAAAACGCTAGAATACTTGCTGAATCCAATTTTGATTTAATAAATCAAGAAAGTCAATTAAAGTTCTCAGCCGATGTGCTTGAAGAAGGTATCAACAATCTAATCATCAAAAACAAACAAGACAGCATAATTAAGTTCAGTGCCTTTTATCATCAAAATAAAGGCAAACAGCTAAACATAAGCACAGACAAGGAAAATTATTCACAAAGAGAACGTATCCAATTGAATATTAAACCCTTTACCAATTCAAGTGATTACACACCAATGGATTTATCAATATCAGTTATTAAAAAGGGCACAACATATAAACCAGATATTTTATTTAAATATATTATGGAGTGTCCACAGCTTATAGAATCTTACTTACAAGATATTGAGTTTGTAAGCTTATTAACTGATGAACAAATTAATACCTTAATGATTATATATAGTAATATGGTATCTCAAACCTCTTTCCATAAAATGCTTAAGAAAAACACAAGCATTACGCAATGGATACCAGAAATTCGAGATAAAAGCTTTATTAGCGGTAGAATCTACAATAAAACAAACGATTTGCCCTTACCAAATACCCTTGTTTATCTCTCTACATTTGCTCCCAACCAACTTCATATCTATAAGTCACAACAGAATGGAGCGTTTGTATTCTCTCTGAATAATCTAGTCGATCATCAAAATATTTTTCTATGTTCAAATTCTAATTTGGGTAGTGAAGTAGAATTCCAAATAGATGATGAATTTTCATCTGAATTTTCAGCTATAAATAATGTTCCTCTATCAATAGATGCATCTCAGTACGCATTTTTGGAAGAAATGTATGTTAATATGCAAGCAGAAGAAATCTTCAGAATAAAAAGGGGCACAATACATCCGCCAGAGATCACTTTTCCATTTAATTTTTGGATTCCTCAAGTATCAGTAGCTATTGACGACTATGTAAAAACAGCAACATTAGAAATGTTTTTAAGAGAAATTATTCCTGATCTTGTGGTACGAAAAAAGAAAGACCAATATTCTTTATCCCTTTTCGATGATGGACAAGATCGTTTTATTGACGATCCATTGATTATGGTTGATAACATTCCTATTTTTAATGTAAATAACCTATTAGATATTCCCCTAGCTAAGGTCGAAAAAATTGATTTGCACCTAGGAACTCGTATGATAGGTGGGCACATTATAAACGGGGTTGTTGTGCTATCAACAAACAGCGATAATTTTGGTGGAATTAAATTACCAGAAGGATCATCATTTCTCGAATACCAAGCAATTTCAGCTTCTTATGGATTTGACCCTCCTGTGTATGATACAGCGGAAAAAAAATCAAGTCGATTGGCCGATTTTAGAAACTTACTTTATTGGAATCCAAACTTAAGGTTGACAGATAATGATGCATCCGTATCTTTTTACACTTCTGATCACTGCTCAGAATATGAAGTGATTATTAAAGGCTATACAAATGATGGAAGTAAGTGTTATGGTAAAACTTCATTTAAGGTTGAATAAAGCTTAGTTATCATATTATATAAGAATCTTAATTCTATTGCAATACATAAAAATAAATTTATTGTAAATTCTTATTTCGTTTCTTAACTATTTCATATTTAAAACATTTTATTAATCTGTAAACTTGCAAACCTGAAAGAATTGGCTTTGCTGATTCTGCGTTGGGGAAAGGCTAGCCCAAAGCCCCTTATTACTTCGCAACAAGTTCTTTTTATTTTTAGTTCGTTATCAAGCAAGCTTGAACTTCTAAAAATAAAAAGCCCATACACTTTCGTGTAAGGGTTTTTGTTGTAGCGGGATCGAGAATTGAACTCGAGACCTCCGGGTTATGAATCCGACGCTCTAACCAACTGAGCTACCCCGCCATTATTTGAGTTTGCAAAAATAGAAAAATATTAACTCTTACAAACTCCTTTTTTGATATTTTTTAATAAAAATAATTCTCCGAAGCTCTGCTTCGGGATTTCCGTATATTCTCCCCTGTAAAGGGGAGATGTCAGTCGAAAGACTGACAGAGGGGTGAAATAATAAAAATTCGTTTTTCCGCTATAAGATGAAATAAAATTGGCGAAATACCCTATGGTTCATCAACGAAGATAGTTAAGCTTTAAGAATTATATTATTTAAAGTTCAACGATTGTTTCCTTATAGTTCACTCCGCGCTCTGCCAAGCCTTCCAACAGAAAATTTACACATTCTTTATGCTGTCCGATAAATTCGGGTGCAGACACCCCTTTTTTTGTATAAAGCCCACTGGCGATCATCCTGACAGCCATGGTGGCCGTATAACCTGTCGTCCGTGCCATTGAATGGGTTCTGGTTTCCGGATCATAATAATCTAGTAAATCGTAAGTATATCTTAATTTTTTGCCGTCCTTTATTCCTTCAATAATCACTTGCATGATGGTTAAATCTTCTTCTCCTTCTTTTAATTCCCATTTAGGAAACAAAAGTTTGGTCGTCAAATCAAGTGGACTGATCAGTACCCCATTCACTTCAATTTCTTCTTTATTGAAAAATCCTGTATCTCGAAGCATCGCCATTTTTTCGATGTGTCCGGGATAACGCAGCGTTTTTTCAATCATATAAGGTGCATCAATGGTGTTTGCCAGGCTGCGAAGTCCATCGCTGTTGAACGCTTCCAAAGTACCGACACCCTTAAAGTTAATGAATTCAGGATCGGAAAGTGCAGGTTTGATCACTTCTTTTCCATTCTCAATATACCTTGCAGGACGTGTATATTCTTCAATTACATCGATAGGTGAAAATCCGGCTTTGTACTCATAAGGCCATTCACGAATTACAGGTAGTCCTCCAACATAAGTAATCGCTTTATTTGTGCTATCCATTAACTGATCAACATGTCCGATTAAAACGTTGCTCATTCCCGGTGCCACGCCAATATCAGAAATTACAATTACTCCTTTTTCTATAGCTAATTCATCTAGTGTAAAAAGATCTTCGGGGAAAAATGCAATGTCAATCACATTCTTACCGGCTTCAATAATGGTCTTAAGTGTTTCATAACCCATAAATCCCGGCACGGCACTAAGTACCATGTCGAATGATGTCAATAACTTTTTAAGCCGGGCCTTATCAGAAAGATCGGTTTGAATTGTTTTGATATTTTCGACCAATGCTAATTTGAATAAATTGGTTTCAGAAATATCAGCAACCGTAACTTTAAATTGTGGATCTTTTGCCAAATCAATAGCCATGGGTGCTCCAACCAAACCTGCTCCTAGTACAATGATGTTCATCCGATGTTCTTTTTGTAAGTTAATCTGTTAGTTTGTGAAAGTATCACCCCTAAAATTACAATAATCATCCCGATTATTTTCGAAAAAGGGAATTCTTCGGCCAAAATAAAATAAGAAAATAGGGCTGTAAATCCCGGGATTAAGTTCGTGTAAATGTTTCCCTTACTTATTCCAATACTTCGTACTACCGTAGTATATAAAATATATGCCACACTTGAGGCAAATACAGCCAGTAATAATAAGGTGGTGATGAGCTCAGTATTAGGCCGTATTTGTATAAATTGATCAAATTCGAAGAATAAAAATAGCGGGAGAAAATAAAATGCACCGATGGCATTTTGATAAGTAATAATCGTCAGCGACGAATAAGATGATGTAAGTTTTTTAAGTAAAATTCCGTAGATGAGCGCTGCAGTAACAGCTCCGAATAAAAAGAGTAATCCTAAGGGATTTTCACTTATTTGTAGTTCATTATCGAAAAGCATCACCATAATGCCTGAAAAAGAAATCAAAATCCCGATCAGGTTGATCACGGAAAGTCGCTCTTTTAAACTAAAGTAAGCGACAACAGGAGTAAAGAGGGGTATGGTTGAAATGATTACCGCACTCATGGTTGAAGAAACCAAGCTTAAGCCAAAACTTTCTCCCAAAAAATACAAAAAGGGATTAAATAATGCGGAAATTGCAAAGAGCTTATAATGCTCTTTCTTTATTTTACGAGGCTTTCGAAACAGATGAATAAATATTAAAAGGATGATGGAAGATATAACCAATCGCAGGAACACAGTAGTTAATGGTTCATAATATTTGAAAACAATTTTGGTCCAAATATAGGACAGGCCCCACAGGAGCATTGAGATTATGGCAAGCAGATGTACGGTGTATTTTCCTTTTTCCAAAGCTGATATATTAGGATCTTCCTTCTTCGTTCAATAATTTAGTGTAATGCTTAAGTGAACGTAAGATAAATGCAAAGACAAATGTGGCGATAAGGATTTTTAAAGAGAGTCGATTTTCGTCAATATGATTGGTTAGGAAATAAGTACGCAGATAATCAATAAATGTGAAGCTGAGAACGGTTGCCAGGATTCCGGTATATTCTCTTCTAAGCACCGTTTTTAACGAGAACGAAGTGGTACCGGAAATATAATTTTTAAAAGCAGGAATAAAAGCCGGCACTTTCATCGACCAGTCGAGGTACACCTGGCCAAATTTCCGTTCCAGAAATCGTTCTTCAGCAAACATTATTCTTTCATAATAAAGCCAGAAGGCCAAAGAAACCAAAACGACATAATAAATATTAAAAGTGAAGAGTACGATTCCAATCCACATGAAATAATTACCTACATAAAGCGGATGCCTGACACAGGCATAAATACCGGTTGTATTTAAAGTTTCGGCAACCTGTTCACTTGTGTTACGTCCGGAAGTGCCTTTTGGAGTTGTGCCAATGGCATAAGCTCTGAATAGGAATCCGAAAACACTAATTCCGATGGCTATATAAGTGAATATTTGATATTGTTGAACGGATAAAAAATCGTAATCGGTAAAATAAATGATAGGGACAGCAAATAGGAATAATAACATGGGTATTTGTCCGCGGTATTTAAATAAGGTATTACCACTTTTTTCGAAGGAGTGAATGAGTGCCATTTTTAAATTTTAAGGTTAAAATGCATTGGGCAAAAGTATTGAAATTTTACTTCATTTTTGTCATATTTTTTCAGGAGGGTTAGCTATGAATGTATTGAATGTAACAGGTCCAATTCAAAAATTAAAACCGGAATTCAATTTTACCTTAAACCCATTCACCTGTTTATGTTCAATTAAATCTATTTTGAGATATCTAATTAAATTAACTTTACTAAGGCTTGTAAATTTTTTTTCAAAAAAGTGTAACAGTAAAAAAAATGCGATGTCTTTAGATAAAAACAGAACTGAATTGAGCAAAAAAGTCCATAATATTCATGATGAGCTGATCAATGCTTGTTTGGCTGGCGACCAGAAGGCGCAATTCAAAATCTATAATTTGTATTATAAGGCGATGTATAACACTTCATATAGAATATTAAACGATCAAATGGAAGCAGAAGATGTGATGCAAGAGGCTTTTTTAGATGCCTTCCAGAAGATTTACCAATATGATGGAAGTGCAGCATTTGGCGCATGGTTAAAGCGTATCGTAATCAATAAATCGCTTGACCGGTTAAAAAAAATGAAACATGATATTTCGATTGATGAGATAGAAAATGAACTAATTGAAAGGGATGAAGAAGATTATTTTGAAGTGCTTTCAATGAAAATTGAAGCCATCAAAAAAGGAATAGAGCAATTGAATGATTCGTACCGCATCATCCTTTCGTTGTACCTGCTCGAAGGTTATGATCATCAGGAAATATCGGAAATACTTGGGATTAATTACAATGCAGTCAGAACCAAGTATTCAAGGGCCAGAAAGAAATTACTGGCAAATATCAAGCAACACCAGTTATCCGACAGCATCAACCTAAATTAAAGGAGGTGAATTATGTCAATATTAGAACAACGAATAACAAAAAATAAGGAACTCTTTGATGTAAATGAACCTGAAGAAGGTCATTTCAAAAGATTTCAAGAAAAGCTACAGAAAATTCAACCTGAAGTAAAACGGTCGTATAGGCGATTCTATGTTGGTACAATGAAAATAGCTGCATCAGTTATTGTTTTACTCGCAGTTACATTTATGCTTTTTATTTATAATAACGGGTCAAAAAATTTATTTGCATCAGAAGCATCACCCGAATTATTAGAGGCTGTAGACTATTACTCAACAATTAATGAACAAAAACTTGCGAAAATTGATGAGTTGAGCAAAGGTGATACCGAAAGTGAAAAGCTTAAAGAAAATGCTTTAAGTAATGCGAATGCAATTGCAATGGAAACAAAGGAGCTTGAAAAAGAATACATCGCGAGTAATAAAGATGCCAGGGTTTTGGGCGCAATTGTAAGTAATTATCGATTCTTAGCTTCGGTTTTGGATAAAGTAATTGATAATATGAATGAAGTTCAAGAAAAAAAAATGGGAGTTTTATAAAAAATAGGAAAAATGAAAAGAATTAATTTAATAAGTATAGTTTTCTTTTTACTTGTAAGTATTTCGCTGCAGGCAAATGAAAAGTTTACTTCTACCTTTAAAAAAGAGTTTGAAGTAAATAGGGACGCAACGGTAAAAATTAATAATGCTTTCGGTGATATTCAATGTTTTACATGGGACGAGAATAAAGTAAGTATTGAAGTATTGGTTGAAGTTATCGCTGATAATGAAAAAAATGCCGCCCGTATTTTTGATAAAATAAGTGTTGAAATTACTGGTGATAAATATACAGTCGTTGAGCAAACGAAGGTCGATGATATAAATTCGCGCGATGCCAAGTTCAATATTATAGTGAATGTTTATTTGCCTGAATCATTAAATCTTGATTTTTCAAACAAATTTGGGAATACTTATGTGGGTATTGTTAAAGGAAAAACATCCTTTAAACAGTCATTTGGTACTTTGCAGGTCTCTGAATTGCAGCATGCGGATAATGAAATTATAGTTCAGCACGGTGCTTTGGATCTTGGGATTGTTAAAGAAGCTGTGATTGATATTCGTCATTCGGATTTTAATATCGAAAAAGCAGAACGATTAAAGGTTGATGCACAGTTTACCGAAATGGAATTTGAAAAAATCGGTAAGCTTTTCATAGACGCAAATTTTGGAAATCTTGAAATAGATGAAGTGGGTGTGATTGACTGTAAACTAAATGGAACAGGTTCAAGCATTGATTATTTGAAGGAATCGATACTGGCTGAATGTAAGTTAGGTGACCTGAGTATCGACCATATATCTCGAAGTTTTTCAGAAGTCGATATCAATGGGCAGCACTCATCCATAAGCATAGGTTTGGAAGATGGGGCGAGCTTTTCATTTGACATAAGTACCCAATTTGCAAGCGTATATTTGCCCTCAAACTTTAAATCGTCAAAGGAAAAAATCAGTTTTAACTCTTACAAATATTATGGTAATGTTGGAGATAAAGGAAGTAAAGCAATAATAAAAATTGAATCACAATTTGGAGCAATCGAAATAAACTAATTATAAATTAAAATAACATCAAAATGAAAGCAATTAATAAACTTGGATTAGTCATTCTAATAACCGGATTGATAGCCGTGATACCGAACTCAACATTTGCTGAAAAATATCTGAGAGGGAACGGAAACGTTGTAAAAGAAACCCGCGATATATCTTCTTTTAGCGCAATAGACATAAGCAGTGCATTCGAAATTTATTTAACACAGGGTAACAGCGAAGCTTTGGTAATCGAGGCCGATGAAAACCTGATGGATAATATCATCACAGAAGTAAGAGGTGGTACTTTGAAAATTTATGTCAAAGGAAATATTCGAAATGTGAAAACAATGAAGGCATACATTAGTTTTAAAATGATGGATAAGATTGAGTTAAGCGGTGCCTGTAATATAAGAGGAGAAGGTACCTATAAATTTAATGATCTTGATATCGGAGTTAGTGGTGCCTCTGAGATAAACATGAACCTCACTGCCGATAAGGTGTATTTAGATTTAAGCGGAGCTTCTGATATTGAATTTACCGGAAGTGCAAATAGGTTAACGATAGAAGTATCAGGTGCAACCGAAGTTCTTGCTCAGGATTTTGAAGTAAAAGAATGTTCGATTGATGCTTCAGGTGCGAGTACCATAAAAGTATTTGCTACCGAGGAATTGAGTGTTGATGCATCCGGTGCTTCAACGATAAGATACAAAGGACAGCCAATGGTTAATTTTGATACTTCGGGTGCCTCAAGTATAAGAAGATACTAGTATCTTAAAATTATAAAAGTAAAAAAGCGCTGATTAATCGGCGCTTTTTTTATGAAGCATAGCCTCAAATTCATCGATACCTATTATGGGAATGCCTAATTTATTTGCCTTGGAAAGCTTTGCCGGACCCATATTTTCGCCTGCTAAAATAAAACTGGTTTTTGCAGATATTGAACCGGTATTTTGACCCCCGTGTAATTGAATAAGTTCTTTTAAATGATCCCGACTATAATTTTCAAATACACCACTGACGACAAAAGTTTTTCCTGCCAATAAATTTGAAAGGAGTTGAGTTTGCTTGGATAAGCTGAAGTTCAGTTGATGTACTTTGAGCCTGTTTATCAGATTAATATTAGCTTCCATCGAAAAATATTCAAGGATAGAATTTGCAATTCTTTCACCTATATCTTCAACTGAAATAAGTGTTTCATAATCAGCCAACATAAGTGCATCGATGGTTTGGAAATGGTTTGCCAGGTTTCGGGCAACAGTTTCGCCAACAAATCTGATCCCAAGTGCGAATAATACCTTTTCAAAGGGAGCTTCTTTCGATTTCTCAATTCCATTGATAATATTTTGAGCTGTTTTTTGTTTGAAGCTGATCTTGCGTTCTTTTTTTCCTGCCGAAGCCGGAAAAGTTTTCTCTAAACCGAGGATGCTTTCAAAGGTTAGTTTGTACAGATCGCTCAAATCATGTACCAGCCCATTATCATATAAAATTTCAATTTTGCCTTCACCCAAACTATCTATATTCATCGCCTTACGGCTGATAAAATGTTCAAGTTTTCCCTTTATTTGAGGTGGGCATTGGGTATAATTCGGGCAGTAATGATTTGCTTCGCCTTCGTTTCTGTATAATTCTGTTTTACATTCAGGACAATGTGTGATATAAGTAACCGGTTTAGCGTCGGCTTTTCTTTTGGATAAATTTACGCTCACGATTTTAGGGATAATTTCGCCCCCTTTTTCAATATAAACCTGGTCGCCAATCCTTACATCAAGTTGCTCAATAACATCAGCATTATGTAAAGATGCTCTCTTGATAATGGTACCGAGTAATAAAACCGGACGTAAATTTGCAACAGGTGTTATTGATCCTGTTCTTCCCACTTGATAATCGATCGATAGAAGCTCGGTCAGTGCACGTTCGGTTTTAAATTTATAAGCAATGGCCCATCGTGGCGATTTAGCCGTAAATCCCAATTGTTTTTGCTGTTGCAGCGAATTAATTTTTATCACAACCCCATCTATATCGTAGGGCAAGGTTTTTCGGGCTTCGTTCCAATCATCAATAAATTCGAATATTTCGTCGGTATTATGGCAAATAGCAAAGTTATTAGAGATGCTAAATCCCCATTTTTTCGCTTCCTGTAAATTGTCGTAATGATTGATATGAGGGAGCTCTTTGCCATACATCAGGTAAAGAAAGCATTCCAGGGGACGTTTCGCCACCTCAGCCGAATTCTGCATTTTTAAAGTTCCGGAAGCAGCATTGCGCGGGTTGGCAAATGGGTTTTCTCCAATCTCGATCCGATCTTCATTTAATTTTTTAAATCCATCGTGCGGGTAAAATATTTCACCTCTGATTTCAAATTCAGCAGGATAGTTCCCTTGCAATTTTAATGGAATGGATCGGATGGTCTTAACATTGGCTGTCACGTCATCGCCTTTGCTTCCATCTCCCCTGGTAATGGCCTGCGTAAGGATGCCATCAACATAGGTTAATCCAATAGCAACTCCATCAAATTTAAGGTCGCAAACGTATTCGAAATTATCTGTAAGCGATTTTCTGACTCTTTGATCAAATTCCAGAATTTCGGCTTCCGAGTATGTATTTCCAAGCGAAAGCATCGGGTATTTATGAGTAACCTGTCGGAAATCTTTGGTTATATCGCCACCTACCCTTTGTGTAGGTGAATCCGGTTTTTTGAATTCAGGAAAAAGAGTTTCGAGTTTGATTAACTCTTCCAGCAGCATATCAAAATCGTAATCGGTAATCATGGGTTCTGATAAAACATAATACCGATGATTGTGATAATTTATTTCAAGCGATAGTTTCTCAATTTTTTGTCGGGCTTCTTCTTGGGTCATTTTTTAGTCTTATTCTTACAAATATAACATAAAAAAAGCCCCGTAATTTCGAGGCTTTTCAAATATTTTGATCAGATTATCTGGAAACAATCTTCTTCCAATTAACATCACGTGGGTTGATACACATTACCGGAATTTGAGGAGTGTTAAAGAGAATGTCTTCGTCATAACTTCCCAAAATAAAGTTAGTTAGTCCTTTAGAAGGATTTGTCATGATCATGATAAGTTCGGAATTTATACTCGTTGCATAATCAACTACTTGTTTTTCGAAATTACCTGATTTTTCTGCAACTTTCACAGTAAAAGCAACTTTGTTTTCCTTAAAATGTGCAGTAATCGTTTCAACTGCTTTAGCGATACTTTCTGTATTTAAGTGATGAATATGAATTTTTGCATTAAATTCTTTAGCGATATATTCTGACCATTTGGTTTTTTCCCATGGGCCGTAATCAGTGGTTATTGGTAGAACAATATCTTTAAATGTTTTCTCAAAAGGACGTTTCTGAACTACAATCACAGGTGTTTCAGAACTTGTAACAACTTTAATTGCAAAACTTCCGGTTACCTTTTGTAAACCAACTTTTCCATGTGTGCCCATGAAAAGTAATTTGGCACCAATATCTTTTGCAGTTTGACCAATGGTAGTAAAGATGCTGCCTTTGCGGATGATGGTTTGAACTTCAATACCAAATTTGTTTTTTACTTCAGTTGCAAGATGATCAAGTTTTGCAGCCGCAGATGCATCTTCGCTCTCAATTACATGAAGTAAGCATAATTTGTATTTTAGTAATTTTGCTGATTTCGCAGCCATGTCAATGGCATTATTTCCAACTTCAGAAAAGTCGGTTGGGACTAATAAAATGTTCATTTTTGTTTCCATGTACGACCAAAATTTTGCGTTAAATATTTTTCTTGCACAAATATAGAAATATTTTATAAAAAGTCTTAAAATATAAAATGCATTTTATATTGACAATAATTCTTTGATTTGTTTAAGGTTTTCCAGTTTCTTTTTTCGTCTCATGTCAATGGCACATGAAGTGAAATATTTATGAGCACCCAGGAACTCCACTTGTAAATTGTACCACTCTTTGAGCGTAAGTTTCTTTATGCCCAATACGTTCCATTCATGAAACAGACGAAGTGAAACCATGAAAAAATCATCTCTTCCCAAATAGTCGAGGTCGGCATCACATAATATCTGTTCTAAAAAAGAAGATGCATCCTGTGGTAATTGTGTAGCCAGAATCATGTGAGCAATCCTGTCAATTTCTCCTTTTGTATAATCAAATTTGGGCAACACTTCGCGTGCAATTTGTATGGATGCATGTTCGTGTCCGATATATGTTTTAATAATTCCCGAATCATGAAAAAGTGCGCCTGTTTTTATTAAATCAAGCTCGTATTTTCCAATACCTTCTTTTTCGGCAATAATAATAGCAGCGTTCAAAACATCTAAAGTATGTTCTATAGTGTGATATTCAAGACGAGGATCCAGTTCCTGTTTAATCCTTTCTAAAATATATTCCTTTGCTCCAGTAAAGTCCATAAGTTTTTATTAAAAATCATACTATTTTTCCGTAATCACTTCAATCCCATCCCAATCTTTTGGAATACCATCTTTGATAAAGCGCTGACATCTTGCAATGTAAAGTCCTGATGCCTTATCAAATTTATTTTTTTGGCAAACCTCTTTAAAAAGCTTTAAAGCTTCTTCAAGATTTTTATTTTTATAATGCTGCAAAGCTTTTCCAAATTTTTCTTTGGTCTCAATTTTCAAGGCTTTAACCGATGAAGTTTCGCCGTCGATGATTTCAAAAACATAAACTGCTTCCCTTTTTCCCTTTACTTTAACAATATCAATGAACCTGAAGTTGTACTGACTTGGATCGTTGAGTTTAATTAATGTGTCCTCAGAAATAATGATGGATCCACCATACATTTTTGTTAATCCCTCGATTCGGGAAGCCAGATTTACTGCATCAGAAATAACCGTTCCGTCCATTCTGCCTTCACCACCTACGATTCCGAGCATTAGCATGCCGGTATGTATTCCAATTCCGCTGTCAATCGGGGGCTTTCCAAATTGCCCCATAACCTGATTGAATTCCTGAAGTTTGATCCGCATTTCAATTGCTGCATTAATTGCATCTTCGGGGCTCTCACTAAAAATAGCCATGATGGAATCACCCATGAACTTATCTATGAACCCATGATTGTGTCTGATAACGGGTTCCATATAACCAAGGTAATTGTTCAGGAAATCGAAATTTTCTTTTGGGGTCATCACTTCCGAAATCGTTGTAAAATCGCGAATATCCGAAAATAAAATGGTCATTTCCTTCTGCACCTGATCGCCGAGCTGAACATCTGCAATGCTATTTTTACCTAAGAACTCAATAAATTGTCGTGGTACAAATCGCGAATTTGCTTTATTGATGCGTGAAATGTTTTCGAAATAATCCTGTAATTTTTGCGACATCTCATTAAATCCTTCCGTAAGTTCCCCAATTTCATCATTGGTTCGAACAATACTGAATTGATCAAGTTCGCCCTGACCGGTTAATTGCATATTGGCTAAAAGTTCTCTTACAGGACCTACAATGCCTTCGGTGGTCCAACGTATAAAAAGGAAAATGTAAATGAAAGAGGTAAAAATACCTGTAAAGATACCTCCAAATAAAAGGGCACTATCGAATGCATTGATATAAAATAAACCTTTAATTTCCTCAAAACTGGACCCACTAAAAAAGTTCATGTAGTTGCCAAACAAAATTTTTAATTGTGCGTCAGTGAATTCTAATACTTCTATATCTCTTAACGAAGTAATACTCAGGAATAAATAAAATATAACGATGATTAAAGGCAACAAAGTGGTCATTCCACTGGAAACCCATAATCGGTTTCTGATCCGTCCAATTCTAAGATTAAAAATTCGTTTGCGTAATTCTTCCCCTGAAAAAACATGTTCTATATATTTTATCTGCACCCTGTGCTTTTGCCAGTAATAGACGAAGATAATAGTTAGTATTGTCGCTATCAGTGAGATGAAAAAATATTGGATAAAGAATCTGGAAGTTATTTTATCTATATTTTTAGCAAAGAGTAAGGTGTAAACAGTATAGACAAGGCTGATTGCATAAGGGATTAACAGAATAAGGCTATTTATTGTCGGCGATTTTATTAAAAATTTTTTACAATATTGAAAAAGTTTGTCTTGAATTGGTTTGCCATACCTTTTTTTCTTGAAAAATATTTTGAAAGGTAGATTATAAGCAAGCCCTGCCAGAAAACTTAATAACAGGAGTTTTAAGAGCACACTGAGAGTGGCCATAAATCTATTATCACCGGTTGTTTCATTCCTGTTGATATTATTAATTTCCGGTACTGATCTTGAAACTTGTTTATTAAATATAGAATCGATTGAATTTTCAATATTGTTATATTCTGAGTTTTCGAAATATAAATTAGAGTCCGTAGTATCGATGGATTTCTTATCAGAAAGGTCATTTTGTATATTACCGGAAGGCTTATTTGTAGTGTCCACTCTAATTGAAACCCCTGATCCTGTCTTTATAAAATCAGAATTAGGAAACCATTCCGGGCTATATTTTAAAGATAAAACTCCGACAATTGGCATCACGAGGAAGAAATATAATAAGGTGGAAAAGAAATAAATTCTAAATCCATGATATTTTGGGATTCCTTTAATTCTCTTCTTCTTATTCATTATTTTGAGTCGGTATTAGCTATGTTAATGTATTTATAATATGATCGAATAAATTTAAACAAATTAATTAAATATGAAATTTCTTTTTTTATATAAAAACCCGGAGCAAAATTTTGCCCCGGGCTTATAAATCTTGTTTCAGATATGAATCTATTTTTTAGCTAATCTTTCAACTTCATATAGTACGCGCATGAGATTGGCTCCCCAGATTTTACGGATGTCATCTTCTGTATAACCGCGTTTCACCAACTCAAGGGTTATATTGCCCATTTGGCTAACATCATTGCAGTCGGTAACACCGCCGCCGCCGTCGAAATCAGTCCCGATGCCAACGTGGTCAATCCCGGCAATTGAAACTATATGGTCAATGTGATCTACAACATCAGTCACATAAGCTAATTTTTGAGGATAAATACTATCTAAGGCATACCATTCTTTTCTTCGCTCTGCTTTTTGCGCTTCGTCAAGATCCTCATAATTTTTGAATCTTTCACGCATAGCCATTCTAGCACTGTCTCTTTCCGGTTGAGGTTCCGGTGTTTTTACATAATCACTTAAGATGCACATTTGAACCACACCTCCATTTTCTGCAAGTTTTTTCAGCATATCGTCGGTCATATTTCTATTATGATCACATAAGGCACGTGCACAAGAATGGGAAGCAATAATAGGCGCCTTGGTTAAGGCAATCACATCATAAAAACTCTCATCAGAGGCATGTGAAACATCAATCATGATGCCAGTTCGGTTCATTTCTTTTACCACTTCTTCACCAAATGCTGATAAGCCGTGATACTCGGTTGTATCCCCTGAAGAATCACAAATGTCATTGTTTTTTGTGTGAACTAAAGTAATGTATCTCGCACCCATATCATGATAAGTCTCAACTAATGAGATCTCATTTCCAAGTGGGTATCCATTTTCTATGCCGATAAATAATGCTCTCTTACCTTCTTTTTCAAGTTCATAAGCTTGTTTGGAGTTTAAGGCAATACCAGTTTTATCTTTATTTTTTTCTGCTTCTACATAAATTGATTTAATGATATTGTCCACCCTTTCTTTGGCTTTTAAATTTGCTTCCGGGTTTCGAGGGCCCTGTCCAATAAATGCGGCCAGAAATATACCATCAAGTCCACCTTTTTCCATGCGTGGGATATCAACTTTACTTCTGCCGGAAGCACTATTGTCTTTACTGAAGTCAAAGCTTTTAGAGCTAAAGCTCATAGGAGTATCCGTATGCGAATCCACCGTAAACACTTTATTGTGGATATAAGCAGCTTCTTCTTCAATACTTTTAAATTTAGGACCGGTATTGCATGATGCAAGAGCAATTGCTATGGATGCAAGGAATAAGGCATTCTTTTTCATTGGTTAGTTTAAATTATTATATATAAGATGAATCTTATTTTGGTCAGTCGGAATCTGATTCATCTTAATCATAAAGGTTAATAAATTCGTAATTATTCCCCGACCATTTGAGGAATTTTATAAAATCTTTTAACGAAAGTACTAAAGTTGCGGTATTATCATTGGGGTGAAAACTGATCTTTTCGACATGCTCCAAGTTTTTATCGATGAATACATGAACATGATTTTCAAGATCATTAATTAGTCCGAAAGGAGAAACAGAACCGGCTATCAATCCCAGGAATTTATCCAACCGTTCTGCAGAAGCAAAACTGATTTTTCCTTGTTTTAACCTTTGCTCCAGATCTTTAATAGCCAATGATTGGCGATGGTCCAATAATACAAGATAGTGTTTATCACCTTTATGGTTTCTGAAGAATAAATTTTTGCAATGGGCAGCATCCAGATCAACCCAATATTTTGCAGCTTCTTCAACAGTTGGCACGGGGGGATGATTCGTGAGAATATAATTGATATTTAATTCTGACAATACATTAAAAACCTTTTCCTTTCTGCTCATTTTATGAGATTTAATGAATCAATGATGATTTTTGATTAATGAAATTTGTTTTTCAAATACTTCGCGGTGTATGATTTCTCATTTTTTATTAGATCTTCCGGAATGCCTTCGAAAACAATATTCCCTCCCAAATCACCTCCTTCAGGTCCTAAATCAATAATCCAATCGGCTGATTTAATAATTTCCGAATTATGCTCTATGATTACCAATGTATGACCCTTACTTATTAATGCCCTGAAAGCTGAGAGTAAATTTGAAATGTCATGAAAATGAAGCCCTGTTGTAGGTTCATCAAATATAAACATGGTTGGTTGTTCCGAAATCCCTTTGGTAAGGAAATATGCCAGTTTGATACGTTGAGCCTCACCACCGCTCATGGTACTCGATGGCTGGCCTAATCCCAGATACCCTAAGCCAACATCTTGTAGGGGTAATAATTTTGAGATAATTCTTTTCTCTGTGGCTGTAATATCGGCGCCACCATCAAAATATTCAATGGCTTCATTGATGGTCATGTTTAAAATGTCGGAAATCGATTTATCCTTATATTTAACATCCAGTACTTCTTCTTTAAATCGGGTTCCATGACATTCTTCGCACACCAGCTGTATGTCGGCCATAAACTGCATTTCGATATTTACAGTTCCATCTCCTTCACAAGTTTCACATCTGCCACCGGGTATGTTAAACGAGAAAAATCCAGGTTTATATCCTCTTGTTTTTGATAATTTTTGATCAGCAAATAAGTTTCTTATTTCATCATAAGCTTTAACGTAGGTGGCCGGATTGGATCTTGATGATCGCCCGATCGGGTTCTGGTCGATGAACTCGATATCGCTCAGTTTTTCAATGCTCCCATTAATGTATTTGTACTTCCCTGTATTTCCACTGAATCCACCGTAACGTTTTTTGAGCGCAGGAAAAAGAATTCCTTTTACCAATGAAGTCTTCCCTGAACCACTTACACCGGTAATAACGGTCATGATGTTCAACGGAATTTTAACACTGATGCCTTTTAAATTATTTTCTTCAGCACCTTCAATCAGAATATGTTCATTCCACAATTTTCTTTTCTTTGGAATGGGAATTGATTTTCTTCCATTCATGTATTGGGCAGTTAGCGTTTCGCTATTTTGAAGTTCGGGAAACCGGCCTTGAAAAACCAGCTCACCTCCATGAATTCCTGCTTCCGGACCGATATCTATAATTTGATCGGCTTTCTTGATAATGTCTTCGTCATGTTCAACAACAATAACCGTATTTCCTATATCCCGCAACTTAATCAATACCCCTATCAATCTTTGAGTATCGCGGGGATGAAGACCAATACTTGGTTCATCGAGAATGTACATTGATCCGACGAGGCTGCTTCCGAGCGATGTGGCCAGGTTAATGCGCTGCGATTCGCCACCGGATAAACTGTTTGATTTCCGGTTCAATGTGAGATAGCCCAAACCAACATCTGAAAGGAATTGAAGCCGGTTAATGATTTCTGTAAGTAATCGTTTCGCAATTTGTTGATCGTGTTTATCTAACTCCAGTTCTTTAAAAAAAATCAAAAGCTTGTCAATTGGGCTTAGCACCAATTCAAGAATTGATTTTTTAGCAATTTTAACATATGAAGCATCTACTCTTAATCGTGTACCCAGGCAATCAGGACAAATTGTTTTTCCTCTATATCTGGATAACATCACCCTGTATTGAACCTTGTAAGTTTGCTCTTCAACTTGTCTGAAAAATTCATCAATCCCTTCAAAGTATTTGTTGCCAGTCCAAAGAAGTTCTTTTTGGTCTTCGCTTAATTCATGATAAGGCTTATGAATTGGGAAATCAAATTTGTAAGCATTAAATACGAGTTTATCTTTGTACTCACTCATTTTTTCACCCTTCCAACAGGCAATTGCCTCATCATATATCGAAAGCGTTTTATTAGGGATTACAAGATCTTTATCAATTCCTATAACACTGCCAAACCCTTCACAGGTTTTGCATGCGCCAAAAGGATTGTTGAACGTGAAAAAATTTACGGTAGGTTCTTCAAAAGTGATGTCGTCCAACTCGAATTTATTCGAAAAATATTCCTGATGGTTTTTCTCGTAATAATTATATTCAATAATGCAACTACCGTTGCCTTCATAAAAAGCTGTCTGTATAGAATCACCCATGCGTGATTTTAAATCTTCATCATCTTTCTTGACAATGAAACGATCGATAAGTATGAATATCTTTGTTTTTGAAGAAGGTTTCTGTACTTCCTCCAAATAATCACTAATTTTAAAAATATTACCATCAATAACAATTCTGCTAAAACCTTGTTGCATTAATATTTTTAATTGATCATTGAGTTTCCGCCCTTTAACTAATTGAATGGGGGAGAGGATCATCAAACTGCTTTCTTCCTCAAGGTTTAAAATAAAGTCAGTAACATCTGAAACCTTGTGACGTTTTACTTGATGGTTGGAGATGGGTGAATAGGTTTTACCAATTCGGGCGAAAAGTAATTTTAAATATTCGTATATTTCGGTCGATGTGCCTACAGTTGAACGGGGATTTTTGGTGTTTACTTTTTGCTCGATGGCTATTGCCGGCGAAATCCCTCTGATATAATCAACTTCGGGTTTGCTCATGCGACCCAGAAATTGCCGGGCGTAGGAGCTTAAGCTTTCAACATACCTTCGCTGGCCTTCGGCATATAAAGTGTCAAAAGCAAGGGATGATTTTCCGGAACCAGATAAGCCTGTAATTACAACAAGTTTATTTCTGGGGATGGCCACGCTCAAATTCTTGAGGTTATGAACTCTGGCTTTGGATATGATGATAAAATCTTTTGAACTTAATTGATCTGGATTCATTCGTTGAGAGCACAGTTTTGGTAAATGTTAAAAAATGCAAAATTATTAATAATATTTGCAATAATTGATAAAATCCATATATTTGCATTAATTAAAACAAGTTGAAACGTTTGCTATATCTTAGTTTTATAAGATATATGCCCTTAAAATGGAGGACTAATTATCGAATAAATATCTACCCTTTTTTAGTAATAACTTAATTTAAGAGGGAGGCTTTATGAAAGTCGTAAGAGTTAACGATAAAGAGTTAATTGATAGATATTTAGATGGTGAAATTAGTTGTCTCGAATCACTGATAAATCGTCACAAAAATAGGGTTTTTGCTTATATTTTGATGGTCGTAAAAGACCGTCAATTAGCGGATGATATTTTTCAGGATACCTTTATTAAGGTCATCAATACAATAAAAGCCGGTGCTTATAAAGAAGAAGGTAAATTTATACAATGGGTGATGAGAATTGCCCATAATCTGATCATTGACTTTTTTAGAAAAGCGAAAAGAATTCCAGTGATGGAGAATAATAATAATGGGGATTTCAATATTTTTGATACCATTTCAGCAAAAGATCATTCCATTGAAGAGAAAATAATTACGGAACAAATACACAATGATGTTCGCTCATTAATCGAATATCTACCTCCCGAACAAAAAGAAGTTTTATATCTGAGGCACTATGTTGGAATGAGTTTTAAAGATATTGCCGACCAAACGGATGTTAGTATAAACACTGCTTTAGGAAGAATGAGATATGCACTGATTAATCTGAGGAAATTAGTGAAGGATAAAAACATCATACTTACATTGTAAAAAATATTTAATCTATACAATATAAAAAATATCAGGCCGTTCTTATTTCGTTAAAGCGAGTAGTAATTAATTTAATTTACATGAAAAAAACTTTTACTCTCTATCACGAACTATTAGACGCCCCAAATACAAAACCCACTCTTGAATTTTTCGATTGCGAGATTAATTCAGGATTTGCGGATAATATTCATGATGGTCCAAGCGACAAGGTATTGCGTAATATTTTAAATTATGCAAAAGCCGTTAATGTTTTCAAAACGAAAAATGCAGGAAACATCTATTTAGTTTCAAATTAGCATTTAATTTGTATTTTTAGGTCCCGATTAATTCATGTTAATCGGGACTTTTTGTATATTCAGGAATCAAGCATTAGATACTACGATGACAAAGGCCGAAAGATTTATGCATATTATCAATTATTTTTCAACTCATCAGCCGGTTGCCGAAACTGAATTGCATTATTCCGATCCATATCAGTTGCTTGTGTCTGTAATTTTGTCGGCACAATGCACGGATAAAAGAGTGAATATGATAACTCCCGGCGTTTTTATGCAATTTCCGGATGCAATATCTTTATCTAAATCAAAACCTGAAGAAGTTTTTGAACTCATAAAATCATGCTCTTATCCAAACAACAAAGCGAAGCATTTGGTAGGAATGGCAAAAATGCTTGTTGAAGATTTCAATAATACTGTTCCTGAGGATATTGATGAGTTGCAGAAGCTTCCGGGTGTCGGGCGAAAAACTGCGAATGTGATTGCAGCCGTGGTATTCAACAAACCTGCAATGGCAGTTGATACACATGTGTTTAGGGTGTCGGCCAGATTGGGTTTGACTACTGGGGCAAAAACACCTTTAGAAACTGAAAAACAATTAGTAAATCACATTCCTGAAGATAAAATCTCAATTGCGCATCATTGGTTGATTTTGCACGGACGATATGTTTGTATTGCCAGAAAACCTAAGTGTGACAGTTGTGGGATTTCAAAGTTTTGTAAATATTATGATCGCCAAAAAAGGTTTGATTGTTAATAAAACATCTAATTCATTTCCCGGTTTGGGCTTAATATTAAATATATTTGTAATTGTTATAAATAAAGATAAATGCTAAAAATTGGAGAAATATCACCTGATTTCAGTGGCTTAACAACGAATGGTGAAATAATATCATTAAAACAATTTAAGGGTAAGAAAGTTGTTATCTATTTTTATCCGAAAGATAGTACACCTGGTTGTACTGCTCAAGCATGTAATTTACGTGATAATTATCAGATACTGATCAAAAAGGGTTATGTTGTCATTGGAATAAGTGCAGATGATCAAAAGTCACATCAACGATTTACAGAAAAATATGAATTACCTTTCCCTTTAATTGCAGATACTGATAAGGAAATCATTATGAAATTTGGTGTTTGGGGAAAGAAGAAATTTATGGGAAAAGAATATAATGGAATTATTCGTACCACTTTTATTATTTCAGAAGATGGTATTATAGAAAATATTATTACTAAGGTTGATACAAAAGACCACACCAGTCAAATCATTTAAAAGGAAAAAATATGAGCACAGCCGAGAATGCAATGGATAAATTGAAAAAGGAAAAACTGAAAGCCCTTGAAATTACACTTGGGAATATTGAAAAATCATATGGCAAAGGTGCCATTATGAAGTTAGGTGATAATCCAATTGATAATATTGAATCTATCTCGACCGGATCAATTGGACTGGATTATGCCCTGGGAATTGGTGGATTACCCAAAGGAAGGATCACTGAAATTTATGGTCCGGAATCATCAGGTAAAACAACCCTGGCCATTCATGCTATTGCCGAATGTCAGAAAAAGGGAGGAATTGCAGCATTCATTGATGCAGAGCATGCCTTTGATCGTTTTTATGCTCAAAAGCTTGGGGTTGATATTCAAAACTTACTGGTATCTCAACCTGACAACGGAGAACAAGCATTAGAGATTACAGAAAACCTGATAAGATCAGGTGCCATTGACATTATTGTTATTGACTCCGTAGCAGCGCTCACACCGAGAAGTGAAATTGAAGGTGAAATGGGGGATTCAAAAATGGGATTGCAAGCTCGCTTAATGTCGCAAGCCTTAAGGAAATTGACCGCTACCATTAGCAAAACAGGAGCATGTTGTATTTTCATCAATCAATTGCGCGAGAAAATTGGGGTTATGTTTGGCAACCCTGAAACCACAACTGGAGGTAATGCATTGAAATTTTACGCATCCGTTCGATTAGATATTAGAAGGCTAAGCCAAATTAAAGATGGTGAAAGTGTCAAAGGCAATAGAACAAGAGTCAAGGTTGTGAAAAATAAGGTTGCCCCACCTTTTCAAAAAGCAGAATTCGATATTATTTATGGCGAAGGAATTTCAAAAATTGGTGAAATTATTGATTTGGGAGTTGAGGCCAATATTATCAAGAAAAGCGGATCATGGTTTAGTTATGGAGAAACCAAACTTGGGCAAGGTAGAGATGCTGTTAAAGCTTTATTAAAGGATAATCCTGAGTTATCAGAAGAAATAGAAAAGAAAATTATGGAAATTGGAATTCAAAGTTCGTAATGAACTAACTTTCATAAATCACTCTGATTGCTTTTAATTCATCAACAAGTTGTGCTGTAGATCCATACAATTTATGATAAATTTCAAGCAACTCAGTTTGGTCACTCAGTTTAGCTTTTTCTTCAAGTTGTTTGGCAAACTCACGTGGTTCTTCAGCCACAAAATTTGAAATTACACCTTTAATGCTATGTGCATGAAAAACCAAAGATTCCCTGTCGGATGCATCAATATTTTCCTTTAAAGTTTTCATTCTCTCATCAAATTCATCGATGAACAAATCTATGATTTCAACAATAATTTCTTTGTCGAAGAATTTGAAATTTTCCTGGAATTGCTCTTTATTTATGACCATTTTTCGTGCTAAGTATTAATTCACCCTGCTAATTTATAAAAAATGTTTGTCTTTATGCTTAAAAAATTATCTCGCTATATTTTTCAATCTTTTCTTTAAGTATTCTTTCATTAATCGGCTTCGCTAAATAATCGTCAATTCCGGCGGCAAAAAACCGATCACGGTTTGATTCAGGGTCACTGGCGGTAACTGCAATGATGGGTGTGCGCTTTCTTGTCAATCTTTCTTTCAATCTGATTTCTTTGGTGGCCTCAATTCCATCCATTTCGGGCATGGCAATATCCATCAATATGCAATCAAAATTCATGTCATTGAAAAAATTTACTGCCTCAATACCATTGTTGGCAATAAGTAGGGTAATATTTTCATGAGCTAAATAAGCTGTAATTACCCTCTGATTTATATAGTTGTCTTCAACGACAAGAATTTTAAACATTCTCAAAATATTATTTTTATCACTACAAATTATATGTCTAATAATATGCCATGTTGCTAAAAGGTTGATATATATTTGTTTAGAGTGGTAAGATGAAATATATTATCTCATTTTGATATTGCATGTCCAAATTTTGGAAAGATTAATATCAATGATCAGGGTAATTATTCAGTTATAAGTATTGGAATTTAAATAATAACCCGGTATTTATGATTTAAATACAGGCAAGTCCAAAAGCCTATTCGTTTTAAAACAGTATGCCAATTTGATGTATGGCAAGTGCCAGAATATAAGCTAATAAGGTTGTGTAGGTCGCCATAAACAGGGCCCATTTCCAGCCGCCGGATTCTCTTCTAATCGTTGCTATGACGGCAATGCATGGGAAATATACCAGAATAAAAATCAGAAAACCAAAAGCTGTTAATGGCGTAAATACTTTTTGACCAATGTATTTGGAGTGGCTAAAGGTTTGCTGTTGTAATTTTTGTGTAAGTCCTTTTGTACTTCCGTCAGTTTTTACATCGGTTTGGTTGATTACTCCAAGTGTACTCACCACAATTTCTTTACCCGCAACTCCTGCCAAAAGACTCACGCCCATCTTCCAGTCAAAACCCAAGGGAAGAATTGCCGGTTCTATAAAATGACCTATTTGACCAATATATGAATTCTCCTGCTGCAAGCTTTCATTTTCTAGTCTAATTGATTGGATATATTGTTCATGTTCTTCTTTGAGTTTCATTTGTTCAGCCAGATCATCAGTTACAGAGATTTGTTGCTGGTATTTTTCAAAATTTTGAGCAATTTGTTGCTCAACAATTAAATTATTTTCGTGAAATCTGGGAAAATATTGTAAGCACCAAATAATGATAGAAGCAATTAAAATGATTCCTCCCATTTTTCTCAGATATTGTGAGCCTTTGAACCAGGTATGTTTTAAAATAGATTTAATTGTGGGCATTCGATATGGAGGTAACTCCATTACAAAAGGCATTTCCTTTGACTTGAATAATGTTTTTTTGAAGATAATGGCAATGATAATGGATAGAAGTATTCCGATCCCATAAATAGTGAATAGCATTAATCCAGGGTGTTCAGGGAAAACAGCACCAATGATTAGTACATAAATGGGTAATCGTGCACTACACGACATGAAAGGATTAATAAGCATTGTAACCAGACGATCATTTTTACTTCCAATCGTTCGGGTTGCCATGATTGCTGGAACATTGCACCCGAAACCCATAAGCATTGGGATAAATGATCTTCCGTGAAGTCCGATTTTATGCATGACTTTATCAACGATGAAAGCAATACGTGCCATGTAACCCGTATCTTCCATGATAGAAATAAAGAAAAATAAAATTAATATGTTTGGTAAAAAAACAATTACACCTCCAACACCCCCAATAATTCCATCAACAACTAAATCAGTAAAAATACTTGGTAAGAGAATCCCACTTATGAATTCACTTAAATTTGCAACTAGTGTTTCGAACCAGGTTACCGGATAAGCACCAAGCGTAAATGTGGATTGAAACATCAACCACATAAAAAATAGGAAAATCGGATAACTAAATATTCTGCTAGTTAGAACATTATCTATCATTCTGCTGAAATGGCGTATATCAAGTGTGCTTTGTTTATAAGTTTCTTTTAGTGCACCTTCAATAAATCCATATTTATAATCTGTAATAACGGTTTCGGGCGTATCATTAAAATTGTTTTCAAGCCTTTCAATTTCTTTCTGAGCTACTGTAATAATTTCCTTATGATTTACACAATTGACTTCAATTCTATCTTGCTCTTCTTTGTCATTTTCAAGCAATTTAATTGCCGAAAATCGCGGAGCAACAATGCTGGTAAGTCCTTTATTTTCTTCAATACGAATTTTGTCCTGTATCCTTTCAATCGACTTCTCAATATCCTCACCATAATTAATATGAATATGTCTTACACTCTCCTCCCGGTCTTCATATACCTGGATAATCTTATCAAATAATGCATTGAATCCGGTTCCCTTTGATCCAACAGTTGGCACTATAGGGATTCCAATCATTTTACCTAGTGAGTCAAAGTCAAATTTGTCCCCTTTTTTTTGAAGCTCATCATACATATTTAGGGCTGCAACAACTTTAAGGTCAAGATCAATTAATTGCGTCGTGAGGTATAAATTCCGTTCAAGATTTGAGGCATCAAGAACATTTACGATAATGTCGGGCAATTCGTTAAAAATGTGATTTCTAACGTATAATTCTTCCGGAGTATAACTGGTAATGGAATAAGTTCCGGGAAGATCGATAATATTAAAAGTATAGCCCTTATGTTTAAATTTGGCTTTTTTTGCATCCACGGTTACTCCACCGTAATTTCCTACTTTCTCATTCGAATTTGAGGCAAAATTAAAAATAGTAGTTTTTCCACAATTGGGGTTCCCTACCAGGGCAATGTTTATCACTTTGCTCAAAAAGTGAGTTGAATGCTTTAAAGTATTGTCTGATAGCACCCCATTGAACCCATTTTCAGTGGGATTTGAATTAATTGTTGTGGTAACTTCTATGAGGGCAGCTTCACTATTTCGCAACGAAATATTGTAGCCCATGATTGTATATTCAACCGGATTCTTTAATGGAGCTTTTTTACCAACAATTACTTCCTTACCAACAACAAAGCCCATCTCCATAATTCTCTTACGGAATGCACCTCTTCCTCTGACTTTTGTAATATATGCTTTATCGCCCTGGGTTAAATCGAATAATGTCATTATACTTTCCCTTCAAACAATTAATCCTAATTTAGATCAATTCTAATCAATCGCAAAAATAGTAAACATAATAACATAAAAAAGGGAATTGTATTCTAAATAAGCTCCAAATAATTTAGATCAAATTTTAAATAAAATCATCGTAATCATCGGCAGGTACGATTGGGTTTTTTCGGCTATGAACAATTTTTAAAACGTCTATTACCCTTATTCCCCAGTGCGAAAAGAATAAAGATCTACACTCATGAGCAGCATTTTGTTTTGATGCCCTGCCTTCTTTTTGATATAATAAAACAAAATCTTTAAGATCCTGATAGATATCTGTCAGGAGTTCAGAGATGCTTGCTTTTATCGGATTTGTTTCATCCGGCCCTTCAAGGTCAAGAATCCAGAATTCATCTTCCGTATTGAATTTATTCCGCAATACCCCAAAAGTGCCTTCCCACTGTTCTGCGGTAAAAAAACGTTCATTTGCTTCCGGATCATCCATGATTATATTAGGAAACAAACTTCCTTTTAGATACAGTAGGGGTAGTAATTTTTGAATAAAAGGATATAACTCATCTGATGGAAAATTTTCAATTCGTTCAATGAATAAGCAATATTCATTGGCCACTTTTAGCATATCAATTACAGGCATTGAATAAGCCGGTTCATCATTCTTATGAGTCATTTTAAGTCGTTTGTTTTGGTATCTCAAAATTACTAATTATATTTATAGCAAACATGTGTTGACCTGATTTAAAATAATTTAACCTTAGTAAAATGAATTGTCTTGGTTTGAAATCCAGGCTGTTGGAAGTCTTACGAAAGCAGCTAGAAGAAACAGTTAGGAATTTTAAAGCAGTAATTGAAGATGCTCAAAAAAGTGCGAATGAGTACGGAGCTCCAAAAGACCGATACGATTCGTTTCGAATGCAATTATTGCGTAAAAAGGATATGTTTTCACAACAACTGGCCAAAGTAAATGAACAGGCCGATGTTCTTGAACGCATCTCTATAGATCAGGAACTGAAAAAGGTTGAGTTTGGAGCACTTATATTCACTAAAAAACAAAAGATTTTCGTGTCAATTGGATTGGGCCGTATTGAAATGGATAATGAGGTCTACTTTGCAATTTCACCAAATGTGCCTATTTATAAAGCTATGGAAGGTTTAAAAGTTGGTGATGATTTTAAATTCAGGGATGAAGTAATTCGAATAGAATCAATTTGCTAATAATTACTTAGCACATAAAACACATTTTTTCCTTCATAAATATTAGGGTTTTTAACAAGTTATTTCGGGTTTTATATTCTAATAAATGGTAAATTTTACCTTCTGATTCTTGTGTGTAAAAAGAAGAAGGCTGCCAAAATTTGACAGCCTTCGTTAATGAATAATTATTCTTTAACCAAATAATATGCTGCTTATAAATCGTTTTGTACCATATTCGGGTTGGAATCCATCTCTTTTTGAGGAATAAGCCATGTCCATCGGTTATCTGTTGTTGAAACTTCCATAACAGCAGCAAGTGATAATTGGTGGTTAGCACCTGTACGGTCCAAAGGTAGATTCAATCGTTTAAGATCTAACCAACGGAATCCTTCACCCCAGAGTTCAACACGACGCTGTGTCATGATCTCATCGATCAGTGCAGCACCTGTGTTTGTCGATTTTGTATAATCAGGATCTCTGGTGATCACTAGGTCATATAATACCTGAGCGGCAGCAGCATCCTGACCCTGACGTGCTTTTGCTTCAGCTTCGATCAGGTACATTTCAGCAGCACGCATTAAAGGAACATCCACCCGACTGTCGGCATTATCAACCGCGATAAATTTCTGGTTAGTGTAAGGGAATTTTTTATGCGAACTCAAGAGTGTAACTCCTGCTTGCAGATTTGAATGTTTTCCGTCTGGACTCCATAAACCTTTACGAACATCTGTAGCTGAGATTTTAGCGTATAAAGTGCTATTAATTGAATAAGGATTTGACCTGATTGCAGAAGAACTCATATTCCTAGATACATAAGCACCATAAGCAGCCCATTTATCGTTCTGATCAACCGAAGTGATTTGGCTGGCCCAGATGAACTCATCTATTCCCTGGCTATTAATCCTGAAGCCATTTGCATAGGTACCCATATCCATCAGTTCATAATTGGCCTTAACTTCTGCAGCCAATTGCGCTGCAAGTGCATAATTACCCATGGTCAAGGCAACGCGTGCCTTGATACCCTTGGCAGCATCAACTGTTATGTGTGATTTATTTGGAGCATTAAATCCTGCTAATTTTACAATAGCAGCATCCAGATCAGCAAGTATATTTGTGTAAACCTCAGCAACAGTATTTCGTGTCTGTCCTTCAGTGAGGTTCTCCAACATATAAGGAATTCCCAATTGTGAATTTGCTCCACCTGGTTCATATCGTTTGGCATAAACACGGACGATATTAAAATGCGACCATGCCCGGTAGACTAATGCTTGTCCAATAATGGCATCTTTTTCGGTCTGAGGGCCCACAGCATTTTCTCCTTGATTGATCAATATATTAACATTTGCAATATATTGATAGAACATGCGCCATACGAAGTAATTATAATAATGGGTTGGATTTGCTTGTGCTTCCCATCTGTATATTTGTCGATACCACTGAGATGCGTTTTGAACTAAATCTTCACCAGATTGATCCATTTGTATCATCCAGGAACCAATTCCACCAAGTCCTTGTTCCTCGAAACGATAATACATTCTACGGTGGATACCATTAATGGACGCCCACATATTAGCAGTAGTTAAAGTAACCGCATTAGCCGAAACAGCATCTGTCGGATAGGTTGCCAGAAAATCTTTCTCGCAGGAGGTCAGTAAGATTCCTGCAGTAAAGATGATAATAAAACTATATATTATTTTTTTCATATCTATCGAAATTAAAATTTAACATTAAGACCTAATGTAATTACCCTTGAAGGGGTAAAAGCATTTGATGTATTACCAGAGAATGCTTGTTGCATATTCATGCCTTTACGGGCATTGATATAAAAAAGGTTTTCTCCACTGCAATAGGCCCTTGCCGCAGCAATACCATATTTATTCAGGAAACTTTTTGGTAAATTATAAGATATGGTAAATTGTTTTAAAGCCAGGAATGAAGCATCGGTTAAATACCGATCAGAAGATCCACCTTCCAAATCCGTTCCTTTGGTATCATCAATCCTTGGGATATCGGTCACGTCACCTGTGTTTTTCCAACGGTTGAGCATATCTAAAGATAAACCGCTACCATATGAATCAACATTTAAAGTACTGGCATAATTCCCGTCGTTGATAAGTCCTCCTACCTGGTAGGTGAACATAAATCCAACTTCGAAATTTTTATATTTAAAGGTGTTGCTAATAGCACCCCAAAAATCAGGCCGTGCTGTACCAGCATAATGGTACCTTGCATTGTTATTATGAGGAGTAATGGTATCTCCGCCTTTGACATAAACATCCGGACCGTTTACATCATCAGCACGATACATTGCATCGCCGTTATCGGGATTAACCCCTAGCCATTCTTTTAACCAGAAATCAAATAGCCCTTTACCTACCATATATTTTTTAGTTCCGTCAATAATTTCTTCCTGAGGTAACTTGGTGAATTTGTTCACATTGGTTGATAAATTGAAGTTTACATTCCATGAAAAATCATTGGTTCTCATTACTTCATAGTTCAATGAAAGTTCCACTCCTTTGTTTACAAGTTTCCCAATATTAGCATCTTTGCTATCCATGCCTAATGAATAAGGCAATGGTACTTCAAAAATCAAATCTTCGGAAGCCTTGTTATAATATTCAATGGTACCAAATAATTTGTTGTAAATACCAAATTCAAGAGCAAGGTCAAATGCATTATTCGATTCCCAAACCAGATCGTAAGCAGGCAAGGATGCCTGATAAATTCCGGCAGCTGTCTGGTTGTTCCAACCTAAGTCGTACAAGGCCTGATAAGCATAGTAACCTATACCCCTATCAGTACCGGTTTGTCCGTAGGATCCTCTTAATTTTAACATCTGGATCCAATTTATATCTTTAACAAATGGTTCCTGGTCTATTCTCCAACTTCCCCCGACTGACCAGAAATCACCCCAACGATTTTCTTCGTAAAACCGTGAAGATCCATCACGTCGAATTGAAGCTGATAAATAATATTTATCATCATAGTCATAATTCACACGACTAAAGTAACTCTCGAGCCTATAATCATCGGTTCGCCCGCCAACACCATTGATATTAACAAAGTTATCAAGTTCAATATTTCCTTCCATAACCTGAGTGGTCATTGATCCGGTCAAACGCTTGTAATGATAGTCGTAAGATTCGTGACCTGCCAATACGCTGAAGTTGTGTTTGCCAATCGTTTTATTATAATTAAGTAATTGGTTAAAGTTAACGGTTGTAGAATTGGTATAAGTACGATAAGATCTGCCACCGGGAGCACCATCACCAACAAATGGATTATTGAAAAAAGCATTGAAGTATTGTCGCTGATCCCAACTGACATTGGTGCTGAATGTTAAATCTTTCATTATTTTAACTTCTGCATATGTCTTCCCATTAATAGAAGTAATTTCGTCTAAATCAGAATCCCATAAAATTTCTGCTACAATATGTCTTCCTGTACTTGCCCCTGATGGACGATTATCTTGAATATCAAAAATTGGGTCACCATTGTCATCCAAAATGTAAGCTCCAGTTGTATAGTCGTGCTGATGAATGGGGTAAATAGGGCCCATTTGCCTTGTAAAACGGATAGGATTTACATAGGTAGTTGAGCTACCAGTTTGTGCAAAATTAGTTTTTGTGTTAGATGCAGAAACATTAAATCCTGTTTTTAGCCAGTTAGTGGCCTGAAAGTTAATATTTGCACGGCCAGAAAATCGTTTGAAATCTGATTCGAGAATCCATCCCTGTTCGTTCAAATAGCTCAATGAAACAAAATAGTCAGTCTTTTTTGTTCCACCTGAATAAGATATATCATAATTGTCACGAGTTCCGGGTTTTTCGATTGCACCCAGCCAATCTAAATCGTCTGGCCATAATAATCGTGCACTCGAATTTAATTTTCCATCAAGTCCAACTGTTTGATCAGCAGGAGTAGTATAAGGATTAACCCTTAAATGATTGCCGTTAAATAATCCAGTACTGGCAGTTTGGTTGGCTACTTCCAATGATTTGCCGCTAGATAACAACCCATTTCTATATGCTTCAAACATCGTTTCAACATAATCCTGAGGTCCCATCATCTCATATTCAGGTTGAGATCGATTAACAAAACCATGTGATACATCAATTGTTAGTTGACCTTCACCCTGTCGTCCTTTTTTGGTTGTGATCATAACCACACCATTGGCAGCTCTGTTACCATAAAGTGAAGTAGAAGCAGCATCTTTAAGAATTGTTAAGCTTTCAATGTCGTTAGGGTTAAGTGAATTAAGTGAGCCTTCAAATGGAACTCCGTCAACAACATATAATGGTGCTTGCTCAGCACTGACAGAGCCAAAACCACGTACGCGAATATCCTGACTTGCGCCCGGTTGCCCGCTACCTGCAGTAACCTCAACACCGGCAGACTGGCCTTCGATAGCCCTTGATATATTGGTGATAGGTCGGGATTCAATTTTTTCGGCATTGATTTGAGTGGCAGAACCTGTAAATGCTCCTTTTTTAGCAGAACCATAAGCAACAACAATTACTTCGTCAAGTTGCAGTAGGTCTTCTTCCATTGCCAAATTTATGACAGTTTGATTGCCTATTTCTACATCCACTGTTTTCATCCCAATGAATGAAAATTGTAGAATTGTGGCTGATGCTGGAACAGTCAAACTATAAGTTCCATCTGTGTTCGTCGTAGTACCAGTAATAGTTCCTTTTACAATAACCTGAACGCCAGGAATTGTGGAACCGTCGGATGCACTGGTCACTTTACCGGTAATAGCCTTTCCCTGTGCAAATATAATTTGCATTCCAAGGAAGAATAACAATAAAATAGATAGTGTTCGTTTCATAAATAATAATTTAGGTTAGTGATAATTTAAATAAAATGATGAGATTTTGATTGTGCTAACAAGGGTACAAATAAGACATAGTTAGCACAATCAAACCAGATATTTTCCATAGGCATTTTGTTTTAGTTTCTACACGTTTTTCAATTTTCTGAAAAGCAATATGAGTTATTAAGAATGTTAATCAGAATCGGATCAGCTAATTAGATTTTCAATTTATAAAAAAAAATAAATTTATTGTATGACTAATTTATGGATGGCAGGATTTTTTTAATTGTTTTTGAAACCCATTTTAACTTAAATTATTTGCAGATGAACGTTTAGTATTATTCAAAATTAATTTAAAAACAGGCCTTTACGGTTGAGATTAGTTTATTTTTTTATGTAAAAATTTTAAACATTTCTGTATTGTTAATTATATAACAGCCTCATAATCAGATGTATTTATTTTAAAATAGTAAGGAAAATAAAAAAAAAAGCTAGAGACTGTTAGCTGAGAACTTTATGTACTTATGAATTGTAAGTACCAGAAAGTGTTATTTAGTTATAAATATGGTTGGTTTATAAAGTTTTTAATACAAATTGGTCAGAAATTAAAATTCATTGAATAAAAGTGGATATATTTTATACAAATTCAATTTTATTATTTTGTTGAAGTTTGACTTAATGCCAGATAGTTTTTCATTTAATTCGTATACAAGCAACTAAATTAAATTTATTTTGTACTTTTAAAAATCTTAGTAGCCGAAAAATTCATCTATCACCAAAAAATAAAAACATGAATTGGAAAACAATCGCATTATTCGTGCTGTCACTTTTTGTAATTCAAGTGTTATTTGCTAAAGAAAAGAAAAAGAAAATTTTAATATCCGGTTATGTAACAGATGGTAACGATAATCCACTGCAAGGTGTTTCTCTCCTTGTTAACGGAGTTACCTTAAATAAGGTCACAAATAATAAAGGTTTTTATAAAATCACAGTTAATCCTGATATTAAAACACTTATGGTATTTTCATTATTACATGGGGGATTGGAAGTTGAATTTACTGGTAAAACAAAAATTGATTTTATTTTGGCACCCAATTCTTCAGTTACTGGTAAGTTCATTTCTAAGAAGGAATTGGTTGATATTGGCTATGGTAATGCAAAAAAGAATAGTTTATCGTATAGTGTTGGTGAAATTGGTAATGATAAATCAAATCCAAAATATAAAACTATTTATGAAATGATTCAAGGTCAGGTTCCTGGCGTTATCGTTAATGGAAGTTCAATTATCATTAGGGGTGTTGGTTCGGTTCAGGGAGATTCACAACCACTATTTATAGTGGATGGAATTTCTACTTCATCGGTTGATATGATCAATCCAGGTGATGTTAAGAAAATTGATGTTTTGAAAGGTTCAGCTGCTGCTATTTATGGGACAAGAGGTTCAAACGGGGTTATTCTAATTACAACATTTCGGGGTAAAATCGGAAACTAATCCATTATTCATACATTTCATAGTTAAAAAGCTACTCTCCTTGAATAATAGCAAAGATTGATATTTAAATTAGCGTTCTTAGAATTAAGTCTATATGTTAATATACTCCTCCATCTAAACCTACTATCACTTTTCCTTTATAAATAGTCGCAATTTCATCCAGTAAGTCCTGATCACTTGCGCCCCAGTACAAGGTGTGATATAGAATTATCATACCCGGTTTTGCCTTATTTGCCAATTCGGCAAGTTCCAAGGTGCTGGTATGGTTGCTTGAATGATATGTTTTCCAGAAATCGTTTTTTTTATCAAAACCAGATTTGGAATAAACCTCATGGATCAGGATGTCAGCATTTTCAGCATATTTCTGTAGTTTAACACTTGGCATCGCATCGCCTGAAATTACAATGGTTTTGTCGGGTGTTGTAAACCTAAACCCAAATGCATTTGGCCAACTTCCATGTTCAACTTTAAATGCTTCAACTTTTACGTACTCATCGGTATAAATTAATCCTTCGTCAATTTCATGCGTATTCACACGCCATCCCTGATTATTTGCAGGCTCTAGACCATAAACCCTGTATCGGATATCTTCTTGGTATGCTTCAAGAATATGATCGGTCATGTGTTTTATGCCTTCCGGACCATAAACTTCAAGTGGTTGATCTCTTCCCAAAACCCAAGGTGTAAGAATGAGGTCAGGGTAGCCTGTTGTATGATCAGAATGCAGATGAGTGAGAAAGGCAGTTTTTAAATTCTCAACATTTAGTGCATTAATATTTCCACCATAACGGGGTGATAATTTTGCTGCTTGTCGAACCAGTCCCGGCCCGAAATCAATTATATAAGATTTTTCATTAACGATTATAGCTACTGAACAACCTGAATGTTCGGGATCTGGGTTGGGATTTCCGCTTCCTAGAATGGCAATTTTAGTGATTGAGGTTTGCGCATTCAGCAATTGTGGACAAACATGAAAAAATGTAAATCCAAGTACAAGGAATAAAATAATTTTAGGGTTTTGTTTTGTCATGTTCAAATATAATCCGATTTTAATAAAAGATGTTTTCAAAGAACTCATTCGTTCCAATGGGTGAGCCGGCCGGTGGTTCCAGAGATAATGGAATGATGAATTCCTTTGGGTTTTCCTGGAATTGCTTAATCTGATTGATTGCATAGATGAAATGGGTACTCATTCCTTTCCCGTTGTTTTCCTGTAGGTAATCCTCCATCCATATTTTAAGATCGTTTAATTGGTAAAAAACGATAGATTTAACGAGTTCGGAAGAGTTTGGATCAGTGCCAAGTTTCATCATGTTCCTGAGCAAAACGAGATCTGTAGTTTTTTGGATAGCTCCCTGGAATCCGTCTGGATGTTTGCCTTTCCAGCTTGCCTCGATTAACTTTTCGAGAACAGTATCCAAACCGGGTTGATCCTGATTTCTGGAATTAAACTCCACCATTCTGCCTGCACGTGCAGGCTGCAGAATAAAACCTATCGTCATATCGGCAAGTGATTCGGATGCGCCCAGCGCATCAAAAACAGGATTATTCCTGATCTGAATGATTTCATTGCTCCGCCTTGAGCCCATCGTTCGTGGTGCCAGCATTTTCAATAAATTTTCTGGGATCATTAATGATTGTGGCCGAATCGTAGTTATTAATGCATCTAAGGCTCTCAATTGCTGATCCCCCGGAACTTCTTTTGTTATGAATTGCCCGTCGCCTCGCAATGCATATCGGTAGTTTAAACCACCTAACATTTTTGAGGTAGCCTCAATTTGGTATCGGTGAAAGAAATAGATTGGAACCAAAACTTCTTCCAGAGTCGCGTATGGCTCTCCCTTTTTGATATTATGTTCACCAAATTGATTTAACGCAATTTCTCTTATTTTCATCATACGCAATAATTCTTCGTATGATTTTACTCCGTTATCCCATAAATGAGTATATGGATGGGCTCCATCCGGGCGAGCATCCTGATCGGCGAGAAAACTCAACCCTGCTTTTAAGCTTTTTTCGATGATATGATTGAGTGCATCATCTTCATCCACGTTTTTTGGAAAATCCTGATAACCGTAGGCAATTGAAACTTTATCCCAATCGCCAATTTTATCATCATAAGCATTTTCCAAAGAGATTTTGCCATCCTTTATCTCTACTAATGGCTGAGGATAATCCATTACGGAGCTTCTTCCTTCAGTACTTGATGCATAATTATGGGTGAGTCCAAGGGTATGTCCAACTTCATGAGCTGACAGTTGCCTGATTCTGGCTAGTGCCATTTCTTCAACATCTTTAGGGATTTCATCACCATTTGTATAAGGAGCCAATAGTCCAACGGCAATTAAATAATCTTGCCGAACCCTTAATGATCCAAGGCTAACATGTCCTTTTATAATTTCTCCGGTTCTTGGATCAGTCACAGCATTTCCATACGACCATCCTCTGGTCGATCGGTGAACCCATTGGATCATATTGTATCTTACATCCATCGGATCTGCACCTTCAGGTAATAATTCAACCCGAAATGCATCTTTGTAGCCGATATCTTCAAATGCCTGATTCCACCATGATGCACCTTTTAGAAGTGCGGATCTGATTGGTTCTGGTGCTCCACGATCAAGATAATAAACGATGGGTTTAACAGCTTCACTTATTTTAGCATCAGGATCTTTCTTTTCAAGTCGGTGCCTGACAATAAATTTTTTTTCGATGGATTCGCTTAATGGACTTGCATAATCAAGATATGATGTTTCAAAATATCCTGATCGAGGATCGAATTTCCTTGGTTTGTAATTATTATCGGGCAGTTGAACAAACGAATGATGTTCTCTGATGCTAATATTCTCAGGAGTTGGCACAACTTCATTTAATCCTCTTCCCGTCGGGGTTCCAACAAAAGTAAGCAAAACATCAAATTCAGTGTTGTTTGGGAAGTTTTTCGTACGATCTAAATAAAATGCAGAGTATGATTTTTCAAGTTTGAAATTGCCTGTATTATTTCGCTTTAATCGATCTGAAATACCTAAGGCATCACGCATGAGGAAATCAGTAGCATCTATAAAATACTTACCACTTTCAAATTTAGAAATTTTAAAACTCCATAAAACGGATTGTGCAAAGGCATCTTGGACTGCCAGGACTTCATCCGGATTACTACTATTTGCCCTAAAGTTATAATTTGGTTGAATAAGTAGCAATTTATCTCCTGCCTTTATAAATTTGACTACTTTGCCACTACTAATCTGACCGCGATCCAAACCAATACTGTTTGACCCAAGCCCGGCAGACATGCCACTCAGATATAAAAACTCTTCATCCAGTTTATCAACTTCCAGTGTTATCTGATCATTGTTCGGGTTGTAATGAAAAGTGAAAAACCCTTCATATTTAGTGTTCGTTTCATCTTTAATCGCCAATTCATTCTTATTGGAAAATGAGTTTAAAACTGTTAGTGTAATTATGAGTGTTAGAAGAATTCTCAGGTTTTTCATCTGTATTTTTTTGTTAATAATTATTCGGTATCAGTAGGTAATTTGATCTTTTTCATAACCTTGTAAACAGGGTAAGGGAAATAATTTCTTCCCCATTGCGGTGCCAAGTATTTATCAAAGTAATTCCAATACAATAATCCATCATCTGATTCGGGTTCTAAAAGATAGGTAACTAAATTTCCCAGTTTTTGACCCGTCCTCACGATGTAGGTTCCTGCCTCAAAATCTAAATTTTCTATAACAAACTCACCTTTAAGTAGTGTATTATAATGCCCTTGATTCAAATTTGGCCCTCCAATAATTTCATTGATTTTATATCGTTCCACCTCAAGTTTAGTGGCTTTATTAAGTTTCTCTACTTTAATTCCATGAGTTTTCAAATTGTCCAGGACTTTTACGTCAGGATGCAACAGAACGTAAGCATAGGGAGTATTTACCTCCTTTGTGGCAATATATTCTGCAAGATAAGGTACGGTGACCGTTTTTGGGATTTCTGTCGGACGATATCTGGTTCGCCCGTTTTCATCAGTATATTCTTCAACAACAAACGACTTTATGGTTATGTTTTGCGGTGTAGCTGAGGGTTTGTATTCAGTGGCAAATTTTGAGTCTTTACCTGGATTATTCCCTTTTGCAATGGTTCTTTCGTCTGCATCTGAAATTTGCTTTTTAATTAAGGTTTTGTTTTTTGCGGAATAATCTAAAATTGATTTTAGTAAATTATACGAACCCAAAACCCTAGCTTTATAGTCGGCGTGTACATAGTTTTCATTCAAAATGGCCAT
>PHDM01000175.1 GCA_002840985.1 Bacteroidetes bacterium HGW-Bacteroidetes-17 | reverse complement strand
CCCACTTCTTCGTTGCTTAAAGGCTCAGATACCGAATGTTGAAATTCATTATCTAACTAAAAAGAAATTTGAACCTGTATTATCTGCCAATCCTTATATTGACCATTTACATACCATTAATCAGCAAATAGCCGAAGTACTTCCTTCACTTAAAATGGAAAAATTTGATAGGGTTATTGATCTGCATAAGAATTTTAGATCTTTTGGGATATGTCTTAGCTTACGAAGACCAAGTTCGAGTTTCTCGAAAATTAATTTGAGAAAGTGGTTAATGGTGAAATTTAAAATAAACAGACTTCCCGAATATCACATTGTTGATCGTTATTTTAAGGCGATTGAAAAACTCTCAGTCAAAAACGACGGATTGGGTTTGGATTATTTTATTCATGAAGAAGATCAACTTTCGTTAAATGATTTACCTGGAACTTTCAGAAATGGCTTTATTGGAATTGTCATTGGGGGTATGCATTTTACCAAAATATTGCCTGCGGATAAAGTGATTGAACTTATAAAAAAGTTGGAAAAACCAGTTGTATTAATGGGTGGCCCCGAAGATTTTCAACGTGGAGAATCAATAGTGGAAGCAACCGAAGCCCCTGTGTTAAATTCCTGTGGACTGTATTCACTCAATCAATCAGCCTCTCTGGTATCTTTAGCCGATAAAATTGTAACAAATGACACCGGGTTGATGCATATTGCTGCCGCTTTTAAAAAAGAAATCATTTCGGTTTGGGGAAATACAATACCCGAGTTTGGGATGTATCCTTATTTACCAATTGGTGCCAATCAAAAAACTCATGTGTTTCAGGTTGATAACCTGAATTGCCGGCCATGTTCTAAAATAGGATACGACAGATGCCCTAAATCCCATTTTAACTGCATGAACAAACAAGATGTGGATAGAATGGCGAAAATCCTTAATCAAAATTAGGGATCCCAACAAAAGGATTGTTATCCCTTTCAAAACCGATTGTTGTTTTTGGACCATGTCCCGGTATTACTGTATAATCATTTGGCAAACTGAAAAGCTTTTCATGGATACTCTTTTTCAATAATTCAAAATTCCCGGTCGGCAAATCGGTTCTTCCGATGCTTTCCCTGAACAATACATCTCCGACTATAACCAATTTGTTTTCTTCGCTTAAAAAGCAAATACTGCCATCGGCGTGCCCTGGTGTATAAAGCACTTTTAAAGTAGTAGTGCCGAACTTGATCACACTCTCCTCATTTAAAAAATATAAAGGTGCATGTATGGGGTCTATCGTGAAGCCAAAATCTAAAGCATGTTCTGCCGCTACGTCAATAAATAGCTTACCTGCCTCATGTATCCCTAAATCAAGCCCGTATTGATCGCTCATGAAATTACATCCTAAAATGTGATCAATATGGCAGTGTGTATTTATAAGTTTAACCGGTTTTAACGATTCTGATTCAATAAATTTGTGAAGCTTGTTTTGTTCAGATTCGTGGTAACAGGCTGCATCAATAATTACACAGTCTTTGGTTTCATCATATAAGATGATCGTGTTAACCTGAAATGCATTAAACTCAAATATTTTAATTTGTAACATGAAATTTATTTTTAATTAACAAAGATAAAATTTAGTGGCGAATAAAATTTACCCTAAAAAAATATTGATTTCTTTGCAATTAAAAATAGCCGAAATCGGAGGATTATAACATATCTGATTTTACTAAATGTTTTTAATTACTTGATTTAACAGAGATGCTGGAAGGTTTGGAAAAATTTTTAAATTTGAACAATTTTTTAATAAAAAATCCTTAGCAAAAAGTTGACCATTTTCTAATTTTTCAGAATATTTTTTTTTATAAAATACTTTTATTGGTATATTTTTTTTGCTGTCAATGCCTTACGATTTTTCAACCATGCCATGTTAATAACATTTTTATATCGTCCGGGTTTTCTGTTGTATCTTGCTCTTAGTATAAAAACCAAATATTTGATTTTTTATCCTTCGGGATATCAGTTACTTATCAAAGATCAAATTTATAATTTTAAGTTAACTTTTTAAGCATGGATAACAATCTTTTTGCCAGTACTGACAAAGAATTGGAGAAGAAAAATACACCAAACTATTATGACGAAGTTTTAGAAAAAAGGATACGTCCTGAACTTCCTCATGAGGAACTAAAAATACTAAACGAAAATAAAGGGAGAGAAGAATTGGAAGCAGCGGTTTTGGAAAAGAAGAGAGAGACTTTAAAAAAGTACACGCACGAGGAAGTTTTAGTAAGTGCAACAGAATATTTCAAAGGAGATGTTCTGGCAGCGAATGTTTGGATGAATAAATACGCGTTGAAAAATTCAGCAGGTGAAATTTTCGAATTGACACCTGATGATATGCATCGTCGTTTAGCCAATGAAATTGCCAGAATAGAAAAAAAATATCCCAACCCATTGAGTGAGGATACTATTTATGAATTATTAAAAGACTTTAAATACATCATCCCACAGGGAAGCCCGATGGCCGGAATTGGAAATAATTTCCAGGTTTCTTCATTGTCGAATTGTTTTGTAATTGGCAGTGATACGAATTCGGATTCATATGGGGGAATCCTGAAAGTAGATCAGGAGCAGGTTCAGCTAATGAAGCGTAGAGGTGGAGTAGGTCATGATCTTTCACATATTCGACCCTATGGAAGCCCTGTAAAAAACAGTGCACTTACTTCAACTGGCATTGTCCCTTTTATGGAACGTTACTCAAATTCGACAAGAGAAGTTGCTCAGGATGGCAGGCGAGGTGCTTTAATGTTAAGTATATCTATAAAGCATCCGGATGCAGAAAATTTTATTGATGCAAAAATGGAATTGGGCAAAGTTACTGGAGCCAATGTATCAGTAAAATTGGATGATAATTTTATGAAAGCAGTAGTAAATAATACTACATACCGACAGCAATATCCAATAGATTCTGATAATCCTACTTTTGTTAAAGATATAGATGCAAATAGCCTTTGGAGTAAAATAATCCATAATGCATGGCAATCAGCAGAACCGGGAGTCCTTTTCTGGGATACCGTGATCCGGGAATCGGTTCCTGATTCATACGCGGATAAAGGATTTAAAACGCTTTCGACCAACCCTTGTGGCGAAATCCCATTGTGCCCTTACGATAGTTGCAGATTGCTTGCGCTGAATTTATACAGTTACGTCGACAAACCATTTACAAAAGACGCCAGTTTTGATGGTTCGTTATTTAGCAAACATGCACATCATGCTTTGCGAATCATGGATGATATCATTGACCTCGAAGTTGAAAAAATTGATGGGATTTTAGCGAAAATAGATGCCGATCCCGAGGTTTTTGAAACCAAAAGAATAGAATGGAATCTATGGACTAATATCCGACAAAAAACCCTGGAAGGTCGTAGAACCGGTATCGGAATCACCGCAGAAGGCGATATGCTTGCAGCCTTGGGATCACGATATGGTACTGAAGGTGCAACAGATTTTTCAACAGAGGTGCATAAACTCTTAGCGATAGAAGTTTACCGTTCATCCGTTGAATTGGCAAGGGACCGTGGCCCATTCCCTATTTTCGATATTGAAAAAGAAAGAAACAATCCTTTCATTAACCGGATTAAAGATGCAGCTCCAATCGTTTTTGAGAATATGGAAAAATATGGACGTAGAAATATTGCCATGTTGACCATTGCTCCGACGGGAAGTGTAAGTATTTGTTCGCAAACTTCTTCAGGAATTGAACCTGTATTTATGGTTTCATATAAAAGAAGAAGAAAAGTTAATCCCAATGACAGAAATGTCACGGTTAACTTTACTGATGAAGTTGGCGATGCATGGGAAGAGTACAATGTATTCCATCCCAAGTTCGTAACATGGTTAACGGTTAATGGTTATAACCCCGAAGAAGTTCAGGCTTATTCAGAAGAAGATCTTACTCAAATTA
>PHDM01000174.1 GCA_002840985.1 Bacteroidetes bacterium HGW-Bacteroidetes-17 | reverse complement strand
GAATTTCAGTTTTTCGTCAAAACTCCTGCATCGCTTTGAACGAATCTTGGGTTGGAGAATCGGTGAATATAAAAATTATAAAATAATCTGATTTCTTATTTTAAGATAAGAATAAAATAAAAAGAGGCTGTCTAAAAAGCCAATATAATCTAACACTTGTCACATCGAGCGAAGTCGAGATGTCTTATTTTTATTTGAAATGAGATTTCGACATTTATCCGCCTTTGGCGGAAGCTCAATCTGACTAGTTATCAGGTCTATTTAGACAGCCCCATTAATTTTTAGATCTATTTTCTATTTATACAAATTATTAAACAAAAGTTTAAACGTAGCATACGATTGAGCCCTATTATGGAAATTAAATCCGAAAAGAATAATATTTCCTTTATCAACAGGCACATCCAAAATTGTAGCTTTCTTTTTAATCAAATCCTCTCCGAAAATCATCCCGCTTAATAGCAGTGATTCATCAGGATAAGAGGCGATCACTTTATATTTCATCTCCTTTTCAACAAGCTTATAAGGTCCTTTAGCATCTTTTTTTTGCTCCGGGTCAGTTGAAACAGGTGCTTTACCAGCATCATTTCCTGAACGGATCGTATCGGGAACCATGATATATGTAGCATCACCTTCAACATAGGCAACACCATTTGATTTCATTCCGAATGCAGTTTTATGACTGGTATTGTAATTCATCTTAAGAATTGATCCGGGACAATTGAAATCAGTCGGGTTGACTCCTTTAATGGCGCTTGTAATGGGAATCTCAAATTGCTTGATGGCAAAATCTGCAGAACTGTTATTACAAATCAAAACACCCCCATTTTTCACAAAAGTTTTAAGGTTATCTGCACCTTGATTTGTGATACCACCAACAAAATCAGGTAATGTTGACATTCTCGGCATACCCTCAACAAGCGCATTTTCTCTCATATCAGGAAGGATAATCACATCAAACCGTTCATTAAGTTCCCCTGCGATTACTTCAGCATCGAGTAATTGATGATAATCAAATTCATATCTGTCTAATATCAATGAAATCCAACCCTCATCCATGCTTGCCCGATAACTTTTGTACAAAGCAACCCTTGCTTTTTTGTACGGGGTCATTTCGACAGGAACTTTACCTCCAACGAGGGTCACGTTAGTTTCAGAAACAATATCCTTAAGCTTTTGGGCAGAAATTGATCCGGCTTCTACAGTAAATGTTCCGGCTTCATAATTTGCCCCTCCGAGCGAAAATGCTTTTTGGGCATAACCAACTTTTCCACCTGCTTTTAAAATTCTATTTACCGCTATATAACTTCCGTTATCAGCATGCGATAAAACATAATGAGCTCCACTCTGTTTTATGCTTCCTTTAGTGGCTGTAGCTTCAGTGATCTTTGTTTTTTTAACTTCAAGCGGCTTGCTTATTTCCTTGTATTTTACACCCATTTGCAAAGGAAGTGTCCAACCGGCCGCATCATACGAACGGATGGGATCCTTAGTTGTTTTTACAGTACCGACAACCCCTTGCCATAGATGTGAATATTTTTTCAAATCAGGATATTTCTGAAGTTCCATAATATTTTTAACGAAATACCCGAAGGGTTGTGATGTTGGGATGATGTACGATCCTTTTGAATATTTGATCCCGTTATGTTCGAAAGCCTCCTCAGCAGAGTAAATTTCTATTCCATTCAAAATAAATCGGTTGATCATTAATGCGGTGGAATTTTCATCTCTTTGTTCTGCAGGGATGATCCAGCCATAAGGTGGTTCGGCTTGAAATTTTTGAATCACATCCGAAGCCATTTTCCACTTATTATACAAAAACTCATTTTTGTATTTAGAAGCTGTTTCGAGAACGGCTTTAGAAGCTGTCAAATTATAGGCAACTGCATCGCCGAGTCGCCACCATCCACCTTCCCACGGATTGGGATAAAAAACGCCGGGGGTCAAATCCCTGAAACCTTCAGGGAAATCACTTATCGAATAAAAATTGGGAGTTGCAAATCCAAAGTTCGCAGTTTCGGTAAGTATGGATGGAATATTGTGGCCATCAACAAATTGTGTTGCATAACCTGGATACCAACTATCAAAGTTTACCCGTGAAATAGCTCCCGGCTTCTCTTCTTCAGCAAAGGATTTTCCCATAGCACTACCAATCAGATTTTTCCATCTTACAATAATTGGATGAACATTGGGGTTCATCGGTTCTGATTCGGGAGGCAACCAAATCCGCGCCGGAAATGGAGCTGTTTCGTGTAAATTATATAAAATTTCGGGAAACCAGATTTGACAGGTAACCCTGTTCATATTCTGGATTTCCTTTAAATTCGCAATATAGGAATCCCGGTTATTATCATGACCTGCATATTTTTGATACAATTCAGGCAATCGGGCCTTTTCATATTTCGTACCGACATTTTTCATGTACCAATCAGCAACCATGGTCAATCCATCAGGATTTGCAAATACCAATAGAAAAATCACATTCTCTCTGATCGATTTTGTTTTCTGATCTTCACCGGAAACCATATCGTATGCCAATTGCAAGGCATGTTGTGCCGGAGATGCTTCTGTGGCATGAAGCCCGCAATCAATCCACACAATGGCCTTGCCTTCTTCGGCAAGTTTTTCGGCCTCAGCCTTACTGATGCCCCTACTCATGGTTAATTTTTCATTAATCAACCGGTACTTTTCCAAATTTGCCATATTCTCTTCCGAAGAGATAATTGCATATTTCATGCGTCTTCCTTCCGAAGTTTCGCCCATATCAAATATTTGCATTCGATTTGTTTGACCGGCAATTTTTTCAAAATACCCAATGGCTTGCTCATAATTAGCAAGATGAAAATCGGCTCCGGGCTTAAACCCCAGATATTCTTCGGGCTTAGTTATATTTTGTCCATTTACAGCTGAAACTATAAACACGCTAATGACCAAAACTAACGTAGTTAGTAATAAGAATTTTCTAGACATTATTATTCAATTTAAATTGTTGAAAAAGTCATTTCATTTAGTGACTAAAATACAACATTTGCATTAATCCCAATATTTTTTTCATTTCTATTGGTCTATAATTTATAAACGTTTGTATGTTTTATATGGACAAAATTCAATATTTCCAATTTTTCTATCAATCAGCATAAAAAACACAATACATAATTTAGACCTGATCATATTGAAGAATTATTGCTATTTTTGCACAAAATTTAAACTATGGATTTAAGTAAGATTTTATCTATTACAGGAAAACCAGGACTCTATAAGGTTGCGACTCAAGCCAAGAACGGGATCATTGTGGAATCATTAGTTGACGGAAAGAAATTCACTGCTTTTTCAAACGAACGTATGAGCTCACTTGAGGAAATAAGCATCTTTTCAAAAACGGAAGATATTCCTTTGAAAGACGTATTTAAGAATTTTTTTGATAAATACGAAGGAAAAGCAACTATCAGCCATAAATCTGATAACAATACGCTGAAAAAAATATTTGAAGAAGTTGTGCCTGACTATGATAGTGAGCGGGTTTATATTTCAGACATTAAGAAAGTGATACAATGGTATAACTTACTGGCCGAGAAAGAAATGCTGAACTTTGAGGAAGAAACTGAAGAGGTAACACCGGAAAAAGCTCCTGATGAGGCTGAGGTACCAACACCAAAAAAGAAAAAGAAAGCAGAATAAATTGAAATCCGTCGATTGACGGATTTTTTTTAATTTTAAAAAATGAAGAAAATACAAGACTGTACTGTTCACAACATCAAAAATCTGAACAAAGACACTTACATTCTTGAATTAAAATGTCCGGAAATACCTGAAACTATTGCCGCGGGTAATTTCGCGGAAGTCAGGGTTGATCACAGTGCTGATGTATTTTTAAGAAGGCCATTATCAGTCTACGATGTAGATTATAAAAATCATCTCGTCAGTTTTTTCATCAAAATTATTGGAAAAGGCACGGCCTTATTGCAAGAACTTAAAAAGGATGAAATTGTCAATATCATCTACCCCCTTGGAAATAGCTAT
>PHDM01000023.1 GCA_002840985.1 Bacteroidetes bacterium HGW-Bacteroidetes-17 | reverse complement strand
AATATGTGCATGGTGGTGCTGAACTCCTATTTGAGGCACATCGCATTCTTTTGCATATTTAGTTGATAAATAATCAGGGTGAAGATCATGAACCACCAGGGTGGGTTTGAACCTAAATAATTGCTGAAATCGTGCAACTGATTCGGTGTAGAATTCCAGTGTTTCTAAATTTTTAAGGTCACCGATGTGCTGACTTAAAATGGCCTGATCGGCTTTACCAATGCAAAAGCAATTTACCAATTCGGCTCCTGCAGCAAAGATTCCTTCTGCGTTAAAAGTTAAGCGAACCGGACTTGGGACATAACTTCTCGATCGGCGGATAAGCCTGGATTTATTATTGCTAACAAAGGCAACCGAATCGTCGGTACGGTTATGGATGTCGCGATTATAAGTCAATACCGCCGAAGTAATGGGTCCCAATTTTTCTAGTGCTTCGTTATTTTTAATGATGATCGGTTCATCAGAAATATTGCCACTAGTCAAAACAATTACAGGTAATCTTAATTGCTGAAATAACAGATAATGGAAGGGCATATAGGGCAACATACTGCCGGTGGTTTTGAAACCAACACTAACACTTGGTGCTAATTTATTTTTGTCTTTCAAGAGTAAAATTGGATTTCGCCATGAAGTTAAAAGTTGCTCCTCAACAGGATCACATGCTGTAAATTTTCTTAAGCTTGCAATATCCCGAAACATAACAGCGAAAGGTTTGCCATCCCTGTTCTTAATTTTTCTTAGCTTTTGCACTGCGCTTTCGTTTTGAGCATCACAAGCAAGATGATAACCACCCAAGCCTTTGATGGCAACAATCTCACCTTTTTCAAGCAACTCGCAAACATTCAAAATAATTTGATCAAAATCGTTGATGATTCCCCCATTTAAATGCAATTGAAACTGAGGGCCACAATCATTGCAGGCAACGGGCTGTGCATGAAAACGACGATCCAAAACATCGATATATTCTGATTTGCATTGGTCGCACATCACAAACGGGTTCATGCTGGTTTTTTCCCGATCATAAGGAAGGTCCTTTATGATCGTAAAGCGCGGGCCGCAATTGGTGCAATTTATAAAAGGATAATTAATCCGATGGGCCTGTATTTTTAAATCGGCCAGACAATCGTTACAAACTCCAATGTCGGGGCTCACTTCTGTAATTTCATCCGAGTTATTCTGGCTCTTGATAATTTCGAAACGGGCAAATTCTTCGGTCGTAATTTTTTGATAATCGATACTAAATATATCGGAAGCCGCTGGAGCCTCATTTTTTATTGCAGAAAGAAATTCTTCAAGTTTATCATGATCGATATTCACTTTAATAAATACCCCGTCATTCCTATTTTCAACCCAGCCCTTCAATTGAAATTGATATGCCTGCCGATAGATGTACGGACGGAATCCAACTCCCTGAACCAGACCTTGGATGTGAATTTGATAAGTCTCTAAAAGATTATGTTCCAGCATAGTTTAAATCGTATTCAATTGAGAACCGGGCAAAATTAAACTATTTATTTGATATGATTTTTTTAAAAAACCGAAACTTACACCTAAATTTGCAATACTCTTTCATAGCTATAATAGGTTTGAAAGTTGCCATAAATTGATCTGAATTATGAAGTTACCAAAGAAAACGGTCCAGCGTTTAAGTCGTTACAGAAGATTACTGGTGAAATATAAATACGTGAAAGACTCTTTTATTTACTCACATGATTTGGCGAGATTATTAAATCTAAATCCCGTTCAGGTCCGAAGGGATTTAATGTTGATCGGATCATCCGGTAATCATCGCAAAGGTTATAATGTAAATGAATTGAATGCCTTAATCGGGGTTACCATTGATAGTAATGATTATCAGAACATATGCATCATTGGTGCCGGCCGGTTGGGAAGGGCCATCTTGGATTACGTTACCGGAGAAGATATCAATCTGAAGGTGAAAGCAATTTTTGACATTGACCCTCAACTAATTGGTAAGTCGTTTAATGATGTGCCCTGTTATGAAATTGGTAAATTAAACAAAATCATCCTTGAAAAGAACATAACCGTTGGAGTTATTGCGATACCATCGGAATTTGCAACTTCTATCGCTTCGATATTATTGGATTCAGGAATTAAAAGTATTCTGAATTTCACTTCCGTTCATCTTGATTTGCCAAAGTCTGTATACCTCAAAGAATTTGATATTGTTACCACACTGGAGGAAATGGCCTACTTTGTAAAATGTAATTAAAAACTTGTCCAAATCCCCCAGAAACGATCATAATTTGTTGCATCAATGCTTTCGTTCATAGTGCCAAAACAAAGCCAGATACCTGTTTATCAGTTGAAATGATATTTTAGATTCTGATCTGCTTCCAGCAAAAGTTCAACCTGAATAATCAACAAAGCGTTTTTGTTAATGAATAAAACATTAATTTCGTATTATTCGTATGGCATTTTCATCATATGATAATTTATTCACAATGTAAATAACAGAAAATCAGTAAGTAATACATGCTATTAACCATCATACATAGGTGCTTTAAATGTATTCCGATTATTACCTAATCTTTTCATTTGTAAAGAAGTAGGTGTTCGTATCTAAGTAGCTGAATGTGAGTATGTATTATTTAAACTTCTTCTAAATTCATCAATTGATTTTTTGGTGTTTAAATTTGCGCTAAATTTGCATTTGTTAAAGAATTAACAGATTGTAAATCGAACAATTTAAAGGTATAATAAAACAATTTTTATTTATGAGAACTACTGTAAAAAACATTATTGCGAAATACAATAATGATAAAACCAGGCTGATGGATATCCTGATTGATATTCAAAGCCAATATGGTTTTATACCTGAAGAAGCTGTTGAGGTTGTGGCAGAGGAAACCGTCCTATCAAAGGTTGATGTTGTTCAAACATTAAGCTTTTATCATTTTCTTTCACAAAAACCGGTCGGTAAGTATGCTGTTTATTTGAATGACAGTGTGGTTGCTAATATGAAAGGACGTGCTGAGGTTGCAAAGGCATTTGAAGAAGAAGCCGGGTGCAAATTTGGAAGCGTTACTTCCGATGGAATGATCGGACTTCATAATACAGCATGTATTGGTATGAGTGACCAGGAACCTGCTGCCATTATCAATGACGTCATTTTTACCAACCTGACTCCGCTCATGGTAAAAGAGATAGTTCAAAAGATGAAAAAAGGAGTAACTGCATCCGAAATGATAAAGCTTAAAGGAGAAGGACAAAATGGTTCAGCACTCATCAATTCGATGGTATTTAATAATATCCGTAAATCAGGTCCTGTTATTTTTGCACCATATGATGGTGGCTCATCGTTGAAGAAAATTATAAAGATGACCCCTAGAGAAGTTATAAGTGAAATTAAAGCTTCTAATTTGAGAGGTAGAGGAGGAGCCGGTTTCCCAACAGGGCTAAAATGGGATTTTTGTACAAAAACCCCGGGTCCACGATACATTTTGTGTAATGCAGACGAAGGTGAGCCGGGAACTTTTAAAGAAAGAGTAATCCTGACCGAAGTTCCTAAGTTATTGTTCGAAGGAATGGCAATTGCAGCTTATGCCATTGATGCAAAGGAAGGCATTTTATACCTGAGGGCAGAATATAAGTATTTAAAAGCATATCTTGAGAATACACTTCAGGAAATGCGTGATGCAAATCAGCTTGGCAAAAATATTGAAGGAAAAGAGGGATTTGATTTTGACATTCGGATTCAATTTGGTGCTGGTGCTTATGTTTGCGGTGAAGAATCAGCATTGATCGAATCAGCAGAAGGCAAAAGAGGTGAACCACGAAATCGTCCACCATTCCCGGTGCAAAAAGGATATCTTGACAAACCAACCGTTGTTAATAATGTTGAAACCTTATGTACGGTAGTTAAAATTATTAATCATGGTGCCGAATGGTTTACTACCATGGGCTCACGTGAAAGTAACGGAACAAAATTATTAAGCGTATCCGGCGATTGTGAATTCCCGGGTGTTTATGCCATTGAATGGGGAATGCGTGTAAGAGATTTATTGGAAATGGCAGGAACAGAAAATGTTCAGGCAGTTCAAATTGGCGGCCCATCTGGTATTTGTATCGGACCAAAAGATTTTAAACGGACCATTTCTTTCGAAGATATCCCAACTGGCGGTGCCATCATGATTATCGGAAAAGAGCGCAACCTGCTTAAAGATGTCGTTTTAAATTATACCAACTTCTTCATCGATGAATCATGCGGTTCATGTGTTCCTTGCAGAGCTTTTACAGTTTTAATGAGAAATACATTGAAAAAAATTATTGACGGCAAAGGTGTAAAGTCTGATCTTGACAACTTGGTTGACTGGGGAAATAAAATGAAGATTGCAAACCGTTGTGGTTTAGGTCAAACAGCTGCCCAACCAATCCTGACTACGATTGAAAATTTCCGTGAGAAATATGTGGAGCTTCTTCAGGAAGACACCAAATACGAATTAGGCTTTGACATGGAAAAAGCAGTTGCTGCTTCTTGTGCATATGTTGACAGGATTCCAAATCTATAAGTCGTTAATAAATTTTAATTTGAAAAGATAAAATATAGAACAATGAGCGAAAAAATAAAATTCACCATCGATGGTAAAGAATGTTTTGCAGAACAGGGGCAAAATGTTTTAGATGCATCTCGCGATAATGGAGTTTATATCCCATTTTTATGCCATGTGAAAGGAATTAAACAAGCCGGATCTTGCAGGGTATGTAATGTAAAAATTGCAGGCCGAACGATGACCGCGTGCACTACTCCTGTAGCAGCAGGGATGGCAGTTGAAAACGACACCCCTGAATTGCGTGACTTAAGATTAGCAATTATAGAAGCATTATTTGTTGAAGGAAACCATTTTTGCCCATCTTGCGAAAAGAGTGGAAATTGCGAACTTCAGGCTTTAGCCTATAAATTTCAAATGATGGTTCCCCGATTCCCATATCAGTTTCCACAAAAACAGGTTGATGCAGAAAATGCAAAAATATTAATCGACCGTAACCGTTGCATTTTATGCAAACGATGTATCCGATCATTTAAAGATGAAAAAGGCAGAAGTTTATTTGCTTTCAAGTCAAGAGGCCATAAATTACAAATTTGCATCGATGAAGAATGTGCCGCTAATATTACCGATGAAATGGCTCAGGAAATCATGAACATTTGTCCGGTTGGAGCTTTGATCAAAAAAGAAAAAGGCTTTAACGAACCCATTGGCACACGTAAATATGATAATAAACCGATCGGTAGCGATATTACCAGTGTAATTTAGAAATTAAAATATTTAGGAGATATATATAATGAGTAACCCAATAGTTGCAACAACATCATTAGCAGGCTGCTTCGGCTGCCACATGTCACTTCTTGACATTGATGAAAGAATTCTTCAACTCATTGATTTGGTTGAATTCAATAAATCACCAATCGATGATATAAAAACGTTTACTAAGCAATGTGATATTGGATTGATCGAGGGCGGATGCTGTAATAGTGAAAACGTTCACGTACTTAAAGAATTCAGGAAAAATTGTAAAATTTTAGTATCAGTTGGCGAATGTGCCATCATGGGCGGATTACCGGCATTACGTAATGGTATCCCTGTTCAGGAATGCATCGAAGAAGCTTATCTGAACGGACCTACAGTTGGGAATAATACAACCCGTATTCTACCAAATGATGATGAATTACCCATGATTTTGGATCGGGTATATCCTTGCCACGAAATCGTAAAAATCGATTATCATTTACCCGGTTGTCCCCCACGTGCCGATCTGATTTGGGAAGCACTGGTTGCCCTTGTTACGGGTGGCGAACTGAATTTACCTTACGAAGTTGTTAAATTTGATTAAAAGCAGAAAATCATGACAAGAAAAATCACGATAGAACCCGTAACCAGAGTTGAAGGACATGGTAAAGTTACCATCCATCTGGATGATAAGGGTAATGTGACCCAGAGTCGTTTACATATTGTTGAATTCAGGGGTTTTGAACGTTTTGTTCAAGGTCGTCCTTACTGGGAAGCCCCGGTATTGGTACAACGCCTTTGCGGTATTTGCCCTGTTAGTCATCACCTGGCAGCAGCCAAGGCACTCGACGTAATTGTTGGTGCAGGAACTGGTGACGGATTGACCCCAACCGGAGAAAAAATGAGAAGATTGATGCATTACGGACAAACATTCCAGTCGCATGCATTGCATTTCTTCCATCTTGTATCTCCTGATTTGTTGTTCGGAATCGATGCCGATCCGGCAATCAGAAATGTTATAGGCGTAGCCATGAAATTCCCTGAACTAGCCGTTCAAGGAGTTATGATGCGTAAATTCGGACAGGAAGTTATCCGGGCTACAGCCGGTAAAAAAATTCACGGTACAGGTGCAATCCCAGGTGGAATAAACAAGCATTTGACTATTGCCGAAAGAGATGAGTTCCTTAAAGGTGCAGATCCGTTGAATATTGAAAAAATGATTGAGTGGTCAATTGCAGCACTCGACCTTTTCAAAGGTTATCATAAAGCAAATGCAGGTTTAATTGATACTTTCGCGGCTTTCCCATCAAGTCATTTAAGTCTGGTTCGTAAAGATGGTGCCTTAGATCTTTATCATGGAGTGCTGAGAGCAGTTGATGCTAATGGTAAAAAAATACTTCATGATGTAGATTATCAGGATTACCTGAAATACATTGGCGAAGAAGTGAAGAGTTGGAGTTATATGAAGTTCCCTTATCTGCTTGAATTAGGTAAAGAAGATGGTTGGTACAGAGTAGGGCCTTTAGCTCGTTTAAATACCTGTGATTTTATTCCAACACCGCTTGCCCAAAAAGAATTCGAAATATTCAGGGCATACACTCATGGTAAGACAAATAATATGACCATGCACATGCATTGGGCACGATTAATTGAGTTACTTCACGCTGCCGAGATGATGAAAGATCTGTTGAACGATCCGGATTTATTAAAAGGTGATTTGGTAATAAAAGGTACCAAACAAAAAGAAGGTGTTGGTTTAATCGAAGCTCCTCGTGGAACTTTATTCCATCATTACCGGATTAATGATAACGATCAGATTGAAATGGCAAACCTTATTGTTTCAACTACCAATAACAATAAGCCAATGAATGAAGCAGTACTTAGGGTAGCAGTTGATCAAATGACCGGACAGAAGGAAATCACCGAACCGATGATGAACGCCTGCGAAGTAGCGATCAGGGCTTACGATCCATGTTTGAGTTGTGCGACCCATGCCCTTGGTAAAATGCCACTTGAAATCAATTTGTTCGACTCGAAAAATAATTTGATCGATAAAAAACGGACATAGTAAACCATAATACTCCACTTTCGTGGATTTTAAGAGGCTGTCCAAAAAGACTCGATAACTAGTCAGATTGAGCTTGTCGAAATCTAGTTTTAATTGAGAATAAGACATCTCGACTTCGCTCGATGTGACAAGTTTTTGCGCATGTTGGCTTTTTGGTCAGCCTCTTTGTTAATGCCTGAAGTAATTTAGCCACTCCAAACTTTAGCTCACTTTAAGTACTTTAATTTATATTTTTGCATCATGAAAATTTTAATTTATGCATACGGAAACCCGGGCCGGCAAGATGATGGTTTAGGCAATGCTTTTATCGAACGAATGGAAGAATGGGCTTCCGAAAATAAGATTGAAGGCCTTGAATTTGACAGCAACTATCAGTTAAATATTGAAGATGCACATGCCATTGCCGATAAAGATCTGGTGATTTTTGTGGATGCATCTGTTGAAGAACTTGATGATTTTTGTATCTCGAAAGTAACCGAAAACTCTAAAATTACGTTCACTACCCATGCAGCTTCTCCCGGCTATATTGTTGACTTGTGCAAGGAAATTTATAAAAAAGCACCTCCTGCCTATTTAATTCATATCAAAGGTTATGAATGGGAATTTATGGAAGGAATAACTGCTAAGGCCATTGAAAATATGGAGCTGGCTTTTGAATATCTGAAGCCTTTTATCTTGAACCCTGAATTGCTTATTGCTGGCGATGCAGGGGTGAAATTACGTGAACAGTGAGAATTGTCGACATGTACCCTGAGTAATTTCGAAGAAATTTTATCGAAGGGTGCATTCCATAAAAGGCGTTTCGATACATTCCTCCCCAAAGGTCGGAATACTCAACGCCCTCATATGAAGTACCCTGAGTATTCCTCAGGAACGTACCGAAGGGTACCATAAAAAATTCAACGCCCAATGTTTTAGCACCCTGAGTGAATCCGGATCTTTTTAGGTTCTTTTCGAAGGATGAAAGTCGAAAATTGACAATCTGAAATAATTTAATTATCGTATTTTTGCGGTACTAACCCGAAAAACTAAACGACGATGAAAACTAAAACAATACTCTTTATACCCGGATTTATATTTTTGATTTTTGTAGCAAGTTGCGGGCAACAAACTACCAAACAAAAAACCTCAGACACTCCTGAAATCAGTGCAACTCAACTAACTGAAGGTGTTACGGTTGAAGCCGCCTGTGGCGAATGCCAGTTTAGATTAAAAGGCGACGACTGCGAATTAGCCGTGCGCGTTAATGGCAAAGCTTATTTTGTAGATGGCCCCGATATTGACGATTATGGAGATGCCCATGCCGAAGATGGCTTTTGTAATGCTATTAAACAGGCTAAAGTAAAAGGCAAAATTGAAGGTGATCGTTTTATTGCCGAATCGTTTGAACTTGTTCCAACCCACACGGATGCTGATGGAAATACCCACGAGCAGTAAATCTAATTGTCGATTGTCGATTTGTGATTTTTGATTGATTTAGCTTCGGATTCTTTTGCACAAAGTGTTGAAACTTTGCACTACTTATTAGTATTGCAAGATATTGAATTACAAACCTTCCAGACTCAGGCTGGTTCAATGATTTAATAAAAATAATTCCCCGAAGCTCAGCTTCGGGGATTCCGTATATTCTCCCCTGAATAGGGGACCTGCCTGCGGCAAGGCAGGGATGTCAGTCGAAAGACTGACAGAGGGGTAAAATAATAAAAATTCGTTTTTCAGCCATAAGCTGAAATAAAGTTGGAGAAATACCCCATGGCTCTGCCACGGGGTATTTCTCCAACTTTAAGAATTTTTTTATTGCGGCGGCATATCATATGCCGAGCTGGGTTTTCCCCATCAGTTTTTATTGGTGGGGAGAACCTACCCGATTGGTATTTCGTTGTTTGTTTATTCGTTTGTATTGTGATCGTGTTAATCTAATATCAAATGTTTTTACACTCACAAATTCAAACATTTATTAGCCTTATGACTTGTTATTTATTAATGATAAATATTTGTCCTTATTTTCAAAAATAATCCATAGGTTGATAATAAACAGTACTGTTGCAATAGGTAAACCTGAAGGCGCATTTACTATATGCGTCAATAAAATTCCTACCATTATTGGAAGAATAACGATTGCTCCCAATGCTCTTGTTTTAGGCAGTATAAAAAGTATTCCTCCAACAATTTCAACAACAGCCACCAACGGCATTAACCATCCAATTGTCATAAAAGCTCCCATTATTTTTAGCATACTTTCAGGCAAATCATCAGGTACTGGCATATAGTTCAAAAACTTGTTTAACCCTGCGTTAATGAACATTAAGCCAAAAAGCAAGCTAAAAATTAATATAATTTTATTTTTCATAAATCATTGTTTTGATAGTTAATCATCCAATTAATTCCAAATTGGTCTTTAAATTCGCCAAAGTAGGCACCAAAGAACATATCTGCTAATGGCATCGAAATCTGTCCTCCGACTGTAAGTTCGTCAAAAAGGCGTTTAGCTTCTTCTCTTGTTTCAGGCTCAATGCAGATGTGCATATTATTACCTGTCGTTAATGTAAATCCCATTTCCTTTGGTGCGTCTGTTCCCATTAAAATGTGATTTCCTGTTATTGGCAGCTCAACGTGTAATACCATTTTCTTGATTTCGTCTGCAACAGGTGGATGTCCTGCATCAGCAGGAATGTCACCAAAACGTTCGATGCCTTTTCCTAAAAATTCTGTTTTGAAAACTTTTTTGTAAAACAAAAATGCTTTTTCAGTTTTTCCGTCAAAATTCAAATAACTTGACACCCTTGCTTTGTTGCCTGTTTTGTTTTGCTTGCGAAGTTTGAACTGAGCTTCAATATATTGGTCGAGATTTTCGAGGGCCATTGTAAAGCCTTCTTTAAAGCCTAACTCAATAACTTTTTCTAAGTCAGCAAGACTTTCATACCTGGCTGAAATGGTAACAAGTGTTGTTTTTCCATTTTCATTGAACCCAGTTGTCCAAAGTGTTCTGGGCATCTCTTTATTAATTGCACCGTTTTCATCACAAAAGGCGTCCAAGCCTGAAAACATTGATTGATACACAATTTTATGATAGTCGTTTTTACACCAATGCTTTACATTTTCAGGGCTAATCATTGCATACAACCACATTCCACCTTCTCTAAAATCCATTGATTTGGTTTCAGTGCGATAGGGTTTTGGTGCCCACCATTGGTCAAGAATTTCAGGATTTGTCCAAGCTTCCCAAACAAGTTCAAGGTTTGCTGCAAACTCACGCTCAACATTGACCGTATTATTTTCTTTATTGACTATGAAGTCAAATCTTAAATTGTTATTCATTTTCATCTCGATTTTAATTGTTCTAAAACAGAATCAAGTTGGTCGAAACGTTTGGCAAGTAATTGCTTAAATTGCTCCAACCATTTTTCTATGTCTTTCATTTTATCAGCATTTAAGTGATAATTAATTTCTCTGCCTTTTTGCTCCTGTTTCACAATTTCACATTCCACCAGAATTTGCAAGTGTTTAGAAACCGCTTGTCTGCTCGAGTTAAAATGTTCGGCAATGGCATTTGGTGTCATAGCACCAACAGTCAAAAGCAACATGATTGCTCGTCTGGTCGGGTCAGCTATGGCTTGAAAAACATCTCGTCTTGTTTCCACTGTTTACTTATTTGCTACTAAATGATTGCAAATATATATGCAATTATATGATTGCGCAAATATTTTTTTAAATTTTTCCCGGAATGTTAAAAAATTGGTATGAATTGGCGGTTTGGTTGGGGGTGGGCCACCCGGTTAGGTGTAGCGGTTTTATCCGATGGTGTCGAAGATTTGATTAATCTGTTCTTTCATCATGGAGTTTCCCATGAAGTTTGAGAATTCTTTATCAACAAGATTAGCCAAACATCAAAGAATTTCTGGAATAAATGTAAGAAATTAATTTGAAAATTTGATAATTTGAAAATGTGCTAATGAAAAAAGGTCAAAGGCTCAGAGGCTGAAAGGTTCAAATTTTATAAAAATATAAGGAACTATCAGGTATTTTCGAGGTGCAAAAACGAACTTTCGGAAGTATTGATAATACCGGGTATTTGGAAGATATTCAACTTTTGCCAAAAACCTTTTGAGTAAAACAGAAATGAGACTTCTCCAACTTGCTAATGAGACTTCTCTAAAATATCAATGAGAGAAGTCAAAATTAAAAACAAGAGAAGTGTAAAGTCGGAACAGGATCTGAATTATTTTTGCTGCACTCTTAATGCGAAGTGTATTGAAGGGTACACTGGGCTTTTCGATACATTCCTCCCCAAAGGCCGGAATACTCAACGCCCTCATATGCAGTACCCTGAGTGTTCCGCAGGAACGTACCGAAGGGTACTATAAAAAACTCAACGCCAAATATTTAATCACGCTGAGTGATCCAGCCACTTTTTGGATCTTATCGAAGGGTGCAAATCGAAAATCGAACATCTGAAATTGACAATCTCAAATCCTTCATGCCTTACTTTGATGATTTAAGACTTAATTTCTACAGGAATCTGTTCTTCACTTTTTTTAAATGCCGATCGGAACATCCAGATCGAAGTGTATAAAACCACTAAACAAACCACCCATTTGAGGATATTCAAAGGCAATGATTTTACAAAATAAGCCGCTATAAACACGCCTATCACACCGGCAAGGGTCAGTGCAATGGCCGTTTTGCGATCGTAGGAGCTTTCTTTAACAAATCTTGATCCGCCTGCGGCCATTAACATCGCCGTTGCGGTCATCATAATGGGAAACGCCGTTAATGGGTGCATACCAAGTGCATACACCATGGCCATACAAGGCGCATAGAACCCGATCCCTATGGTTTGAAGGGCTCCAAAAACAAAACTCATCACGATGATAAAAATCAACTTCCAACCCGTAAGACCAATAGCTTCGCCCCCAACAGGCATCAAATCAAAAAGCCCTGCCAGAATGATAAGGGCAACGGCCATTAAGCCCATACCCATTCCAAGTTGTATTTTTTGCCGGGGCATCCGTGAAACGATACCCGCACCCAGTACAGCGCCAACCGGTGCTGCAACCGACATCGAAACCAAGGTCAGGGTATCAACTGTAACCGCGGTCATAAATATAAAAGCCTGTGTAACGGTCGGGATGGTATTTCCCACATTCATGGTTCCCGGAATGATCCGGTCATCAACCAATTTAAAAAACTTAAAAATCGCAGTTTGCTGTGCGAAACTTCCGATACCAAGCGTATCGAAAAAATTTGTGATAAATCCTGTGCCCAATAAGCCCGGCCAGGGTTTTTTATTAAAAGTTTTTCTGTTTTTTATTGCATCCCTGAAAAAGATAATCCCGAAAATACTTGTCATCAAACCGAGAACGGCTTTAAGAATTATAACCATGAAATAAGTTTTAAAAATGGATAATTTTCGCTTGTCAATTTACAATTTTTAATCAAATAATTCATCGATGCTTGCATCGAAGTTTCCAAATAATCTCCCCGGTAACTGGGGAGATGTCCGACGAATAGTCGGACAGAGGGGTAAAATATAAAAATCCGTTCCCGAAAAGTGGTATGAAATTGGATAAACCAACCTGCGTCTGGTAGATACCTCGTGGGCTTGCCCTGGGTATAACAAATTTCAAGGATTTTTTTATTTTGAGAAACCCTTTATTTTTTAAATCGAAAATCTAATATTGAAAATCGAACATCTGAAATTTACGCTCGAAAATTAAATTAGGATATGGATAAAATCGGGAATAAACTATTCTTTGCTACCTCAGCCATTTTCTGATGCCCTTCTTTATTCGGATGCAATCCATCTTCCAGAAATAATCCGGCATTCATGTGTAAAGAAAAATCAATAATGGGCTGATTATCATCCAAAGCAAATTGCTTCAAGGTTTGAATGTATTCGCCAAGGCGCAGGTACATCCCTTTCAGGTTCATAAAAAAGTGCTTGCCTTCACCCGGTTCAGGAAGATAATAAGGGGTGGGGATTCCGATTATGGATTGGATTTTGTAATGACGGGCAAGACGGGTCATGGCAAGGATATTTCCAATAATCTGCTGATCGGGCGTATTAAACCAGATATCATTTGTGCCACCCATAATGATTACATAATTTGGTTTGTGCAAGATCACCATTTCATGAAATCGTGCAAGCATACCACATGTGGTATCACCACAAATGCCCGAATTAACAACTTCGTAAGCTGATTCCTGATTCAATAAACTTGGCCAGCAACTTCCTGCCGGAATTTGGTATCCTTCGGTTAAACTATCGCCGATGCAAACTATTTTTACTTTGTCCATTACATCCATTTAATGGAAATATGAGCTTTGAATTTATAAAGATCGTTTAAAAAGTAATTATTTAGAAGTTGGTTTTGGCTCAGGGAACGGAGGTGGCCCATCGGGTATCATTGCTTTCCAAACTTCATTTCCTTTTCTTTTTAAAAATTCTTCCTTGATCTCTTTTCTTAATTTTTCATTTTCAAAAAGATCAACCATAGTGGCACCCAGCGCTTTTGAAGCGAACAACATTCCTTTGTGACCAATGCTCATTCCGCCACAAGCAACAACTACCCACGAGTGCCAAGGTGCCATGTAAGGAGCGGTGGTTACCGATAAACTGATTTGAGGCACGATTTGGCTTACGTCCCCAACATCGGTTGATCCACCCGATGGGTCCTCTTTTGTCACTTCGAGTGCTTTGATTTCACCCTTAATGCCTTGTGATTCAATTTTAGAGGTTGCCATTATTTTATCAGCAAAAGCCAGTTCTTCATTTGTATAGGTGATTGGGCCAATCAGTTCCATATTGCGATGAAGCAATTTTTCACCTGTTTCATTTTTTAATAATTCGTACAAACCACTGTTTAATTTTATCTCGAATTCTACTCCGGCCATTAATGCTGCACCTTTGGCAATATCTCTCATCCTTTCCGAAACTTCGGCAACACCGCTTCGTTTCGAGTCCCTTATCCATAACCATACACTTGCTTCTTCGGGAACTACATTGGGAACTTTTCCGGCATCGGAATATACATAATGAATACGAACACTTGGTTTAATATGCTCCCGAAGGTAATTCATGCCAGAGGTGAATAATTCTGCCGCATCTAATGCGCTGCGTCCATTCCAGGGATCGGCTGCCGCGTGCGAGGTTTTCCCTTTAAATGAAATGGAATAATCAGAAATTGCTTGTGAACTCTGCATGCTGGCTTCGTTTTCATAACCCGGATGCCAATCCAGGCAAACATCCAGATCGTCGAACAAACCTGCCCGGCCCATATAAACTTTTCCTGAATAACGTTCTTCGGCCGGGGTACCATAAAACCGGATGGTGCCTTTTAACTTTCCGGATTCAATGAGCTCCTTTATGGATATGGCTGCACCCAAACCACCAACACCTAACAAGTTATGGCCACAGCCATGTCCCGGTGCACCGGATTCCATTTCTTCTTTTGTAACCTGAGCTTTTTGTGACAGTCCCGGCAATGCATCATACTCCCCCAGTACCCCAATAATGGGTTTCCCCGAACCAAAGCTTGCTATAAATGCAGTAGGCAATCCTGCCACGCCTCTTTCAACCTTGAAACCTTGTTTTTCTGCAAAATCTGCTAAGGACTTCGAGGAATTATGTTCAAGCAATGCTGTTTCGGCGAAGGCCCAAATTTGATCACTTAGTTCTATTAATTCTTTTTGGTGCTTTTCAACTGACTGAATCACTTCCAGTTTGTTTTTCGAAAGACTATTCTGACTGAAAACAGGGGGCATAAATAAAAATGAACCCATTAAAAATAAAGTAGTGTATGATTTCATTGTAAAACTTTTTTAATTGACAAAACTCCATTATTTGAATAGATAGAGATGCTTTTTGGCATTTTTTATCTATGGCTAGATCTTTTTGATATTTCTTTTTAATAATTGAATGGCAAAATAGATGAGTGTTAAAATCCCAATAAAAATAAGCATTGCCTTCACCTCTGCCCAGGCTAGATTGGTAAAGAGCCAAATAATAACAATCACAGAGATTGCAGGAATAATGTATCCTCCCGGTGTGTGATATGTATCTATTGATTGGGTACCATTTGTGTGTCTGAATTTAATGACAGCTAAAACCACACCAAGATAAATCACTAAATAAGAAACACTCGATAATATGGCCAATTCCTTAAATTCTCCTGTCACTGCAAAGATGAAACCCATCGCTGCATAAACGATTATTGATACATTTGGAGTGGCATATTTTGAATGGATGTGAGCCAATGGTTTTATTGGGACCACATTGTCACGGGCAGCGGCATAAAGTACGCGTGGCATATTTAAGGTCATCCCGCTCAGGTTGCCGAACATGGAGAATGAAGCCCCAATGATCACGATTGTTGCACCAATCGGGCCAATCATTCGCATTGCGACTTCAGCCAGTGGAGCACTTCTGAAATCAAGCAGCTCATTCCCCAGAATACCCTGAGCGGTAATTTGAATACTGGTATAAAGCAATACAACCGCCAGAATACTTAGGATAATTCCTTTTGGAATGGTTTTTTTCGGGTTTTTTATTTCTCCCCCCACGTTTAAGGCTGTTTCAGCTCCAACAAAAGCAAAAATTAATATCAGCGACATTTCACCAACATCTGATAGCGTAGGGGTGAAAGTCCAGACCAGATTAGCAGGTTTCATATAAATCCAACCAAACAGTATTATCAGGATAAGGGGGCTTAATTTCGCGATGGTCACAAATTTAACCAGCGACATGGCCTTGCTGATCCCTTTTACATTCAGATAAGCCAATCCGCTGAATATTAAAAAGAAGAGAAGGATCCTAACCCATTGCATTGTAAAAATCGGGAAAAAATATGCCAGTGTGTCGGCCAATCCATTTGCTACAGCAGCATTTGCCATAACAGATGCCCCAAAGATGAAAATATTGGTAGTAAGGAATCCGGCATACTTTCCAAATGCTTCTTCGATATAGGAATAAGCCCCGCCTGTTTTGGTGATCCGGGTACCGATTTCCGCAAAACTTAACATGATCAGCATCATCAGGATGCCACAAATTATAAATGCTAAAATGCTGCCTGTGCCTAATCGTTCAAAAACAATAACAGGGATTAAAAAAATCCCTGCACCAACTATGATATTAATCGAATTGGAAACCAACCCCCATACTCCGATTTCTCTTTTTAAACCTTCATCCTGATTTGTCATTTGTTGCAATTAAAATTTTTAGGCAAGATAGTTTTTTTTGAGATAATTCAATACATGAGAAGTAAGGCTTCTTTACCGGTCATCCCTTCTTTAATACCAGCCTTCAGCGCAGCGTTACTGAGTTTAAATACTTTGGCTTCAAGCATGTCTTCAAGATTTTTAACACCTGTTACCAACGCGCAAACATCGTTTCGTTTATTGGCTACTTCCAGATTTATATATCCACATGCCAGAAATCCATTGTTCCCGTGTATTATTAAAACGCTGGTATTTTGAGTAGGAATTTGGTATCCCTTAAAAATAAAATCGTTAATGTTTATGTCTTTGATCATCATTGTTTAGGTTAAGATTGTAAATATAGAACTTTAATAAAAATGAAGGGTGAAAACCTGATTTGATTTTCACCCTTTTTTTAAATTTAAAGTAGTTTTTTAATGAGATAAATTCATTTACACATCCTCTTATTGGTCTGACCTTACATTTACCTTTCCATCCAGCAGTTCTAATATAATGGAAGAGCCGGATGTGATCCTGTCTTCGAGAAGGGCAACAGAAATATGATCAATAATTTCACGTTGGATCAGTCTTTTTAGAGGCCTGGCTCCAAATTGAAGATCATAGCCTTTTTCTTTCAGGTAATCAATTAAACCATCAGTGACGGTAAAATTAATGTTCTGTTTCTGTAATATTTTTAAAAAATTATTCAGTTGTATTTTAATGATTTCATGGATGTCATTTTTTCCAAGTGGCCTAAACATAATTATCTCGTCAATTCGATTTAAGAATTCAGGGCGCAATTGTTTTTTGAGCAATTCGAATACCTTGATTTTACTTTCTTTATAAATCAATTCCAATTCTTTTACCGGATTTTCAAACAAATCAAGAATGAGATCAGATCCTATGTTTGAGGTCATGATGATGATAGTATTTTTGAAGTTTGCCATCCGTCCCTTATTGTCGGTAAGGCGTCCATCTTCTAAAATCTGCAACAAAATATTAAATGTGTCGGGATGTGCTTTTTCAATTTCATCGAGCAAGATCACTGAGTAAGGCTTTCTTCTTACAGCTTCGGTTAACTGACCGCCTTCATCATAACCGACATAGCCGGGAGGTGCGCCTATCAATCGAGAAACAGCATGCCGCTCCTGATACTCGCTCATATCAATTCTTGTCAATGAATTTTCATCATTGAATAAATATTCTGCCAGAGCTTTGGCTAATTCGGTTTTGCCAACTCCTGTTGTTCCAAGAAATAAAAATGAACCCACCGGTTTATTTTCGTCAGAAAGTCCTGTCCGGCTTCTTCTGATGGCTGAAGCAACCGCGTGAATGGCTTCATCTTGTCCGATTACCCGATGATGAAGTTCCGATTCGATATGCAATAATTTTTCTTTTTCGGTTTGCAGCATCCGATTGATTGGTACGCCTGTCCATTTTGAAACTACTTCAGCGATATCATCGGTAATAATTTCCTCTCTAACCAGCCTTTTACCGTTTTCTTCATAAGTTTTTAATTTTAGAATGGTTTCGGCAAGCGATTTTTCAGCTTTGGGTAACAATCCATACCTGATTTCGGCAACTTTAGCCAATTCACCCTCCCTCTCAGATTTTTCTGCCTGGTATTTATAATCTTCAATATTTTTTTTGATGGTTTGGATGGTCGTCACAACTTCTTTTTCATCCTTCCACAGCGCCATTAATTGGGTTCGTTCTTCTTCTAATTCTGCCAACTGTTTTTTGATTAGTTCAACCCTGTTCTTGTCTTTTTCGCGTTTGAATGCTTCTTTTTCAATTTCGAGTTGTTGAATCTTGCGGTCAAGCGAATCGATTTCTTCCGGTTTCGAATTCATCTCCAGACGCAAATGCGCTGCAGCTTCATCAATAAGATCGATGGCTTTATCGGGTAAGAAACGGTCGGGAATATACCTGATTGATAATTGCACTGCTGCGATGATGGCTTCGTCTTTTATCCTGATTTTATGAAAATTTTCATAACGTTCTTTGATCCCTCGCAAAATAGAAATGGAATCCTGTTCGGAAGGTTCATCAATAAAAACCTTCTGAAACCTTCTTTCGAGGGCTTTATCCTTTTCAAAATATTTCTGATATTCATTCAAGGTTGTAGCTCCAACTGCTCTCAAATCACCTCTTGCCAAAGCCGGTTTTAAGATGTTTGCTGCATCCATGGCTCCTTCGCCACCACCAGCGCCAACAAGCGTATGAATTTCGTCAATAAAAAGGATGATCCGTCCATCACTCGAAACAACTTCCTTAACGACTGATTTCAGACGTTCTTCAAATTCACCTTTATATTTAGCTCCTGCTATGAGTGCACCCATATCGAGAGAATAAATTTCTTTTTGTATCAAGTCTTCAGGCACATCACCGTTTACAATTCTGAAGGCGATTCCTTCGGCTATGGCCGTTTTCCCAACCCCTGGTTCACCAACAAGAATGGGATTGTTTTTAGTCCTTCTAGAAAGAATTTGTAAAACACGGCGTATCTCATTATCGCGACCAATAACCGGATCAAGATTGCCTGAAATTGCTTTCTTATTTAAATTGATGGCGTATCTGTCAAGAGAATTGTAGCTTTCTTCAGCACTTTGAGTGTTTACCTTATTTCCTTTGCGCAATTCCTTAATGGCCATTTTGGTTTCAGATTCAGTTAGACCACTATCTTTTAATAGGATCGATATTTCGCTTTTTACATTCATTAAGGCGAGCAACAAATGTTCGAGTGAAACATATTCATCCTGAAATTCTTTTAAATATTGCTGGGATTTTAGTAAAACCTGATTTGCAGGATTGGATAAATAAATCTGGTCAAACCGGCCCTTAGGGTAAGATCTTAAAATTTGATCCAAAGCTTTTTTTAGAATTTGATCGTTGATACTTAGTTTTTTAAAAAGAAAAGGTAATACATGATCATCGATCTCAATAATCCCTTTGAGAAGATGCCCGCATTCAATGGAACTATTTTCAGCTTCGGTAGCAATAAGTTGAGCTTGTTGAATAGCCTGTTGCGATTTTATGGTAAATTTATCGAATTGCATTTTTATTTGAATTTTCTATTGATTGTAAATAAAAAAAAGGCAGGGAATTCTGTCTCCCTGCCTTTTTACTTATGAAATTTTAATTTGTTTGACAGGTTTTTGCTTGACTTCTTCCGCTTTAGGAAGAGTGATCTTTAACAAGCCGTTTTCATAAGAGGCTGATATCTTTTCGTGGTTCACCAAATTTTTTGGGATGCTAAAGGTTCTTTGAAACGATTGATAATTGAATTCCCTTCTCGAGTATTTTTTATCCTCAGTTTTTTTCTCATCACTGATTTCGGAAGAGATAATCAGGCTTCCATTGTCAAAGTTTACTTTAAAGTCATCCTTTTTTAAACCTGGTGCAGCCAATTCAATTTGATAATCATTTTCATTTTCCTGGATATTTACCGCTGGAAGCGTCGAATTGACATCAGCAAAATTTGAATTTCTCCAATCCATCCATTCACCATCAAAAAAACGGTTAAATATGGAAGGGAGTGATGTGTCCCAGTCTGAAAGGCCGGGAAGATTCTTGTTTGATAATTTAAGTAGTGTCATTGTTAAACCCTCCATTATTTTGTTAAACATAAATTTTATAACAAATGAGCCTTTTCAAATGGCATGCCAGTACAATCGTATGGTTTAGACTGGAAATTGGTAAGTTTCAGGGAATTAAAAAAATACACAAATAAATTGTATGGAAAACCCCAAAAGAGTTTGGTAACAACTTCATTATTAATGCCATAATGGCATTAATTAGTTTGTGTGAAATGACAAAATGGCTTAATTTAAACAGGATGGCGTCCTCTTTTGAGGACGCCATCCTGTTTAAATTATAATCCTAAAACTTTTTTTGAAATGTGCATGCTCACTAAATAATGAGGAAGATCGACCACTTCGGCAATCTGCAAATCTCCTGCAATGGAACATAACAAATAAGCTTCTTCGCGACTGAGGTAAAATTCTTTTTCCAAATAATCAACCATGTATTTGGTGGCCTTCTGCGATGCCTCGATCAAAGTGGTTCCATAGGCTGATACGGCATAATAATCATTATTTTCGTATTCGGGTTCTGGTATGGAACGTCCTCCTTTTTCCAAGGTAATCCTGTACACGATCCTCATCGGTGCTTCAATAGCTGTTCCACAAACTTCACCCAATCCTTGAGCAGCATGACAATCTCCTATCGAAAATAAAGCTCCATCAACAAAAACAGGAAAATGCACGAGGGTGCCTTCAACTAAAAATGGATTATCCATATTACCACCATTGGCCCTAGGTGGAATGGTGCTTAACATTTCGTCGGTGGGAGGGGCAACGCCCATCACGCCGGGAAACGGCTTTAGTTCAATATTAATATGATCCTTAAAATTAATGGTGCGATTCTTATCGTCCAGTTTGAAATTTCGTAAATAGGGTTCAGTAAATTCTTGATCAAGATTTCCAAAACCAGGAAAGATAGCCAGCCAGCCCCAGTCACCAATTTCAATTTCGAGCAGGTTAACAGTGATAACATCTCCCGGTTCAGCACCTTCCACATAAACCGGGCCCGTAATCGGGTGGATCAAATCAGCATTCATGGTTCCAATAGCTTCTTTAGGTGAGTTGATATTTAGCTCCTGATCACTGGCTTCCTCTGTAAATACTTCAATCACTGCTCCTGATTTTACCCTTAGAACAGGCTCAATGGTGCTACTGAATTTATTGTGAGTTTGATCTGATGTCAGGGTATGATCTATTTTGAAATATTTTGGGATTTCCGATTTTGCAATTGGGCTTTTAGACTTGCAACCTAAAATCAGGATCAAGGAAAAACCGAATAAAATGATGATTGTTTTTTTCATGGTTCAAAGGTTAATTAGTTAATTAGCAGATTAGCTTTGCTTTGAACGAATTTATGAAAAAATAGATTATCAGATCTGAAATTTGTTAAAGACCTAAAAATACAATGGCCATTCCGCTTAAAAAGATGGTAGCTCCGGCAATTACATGGATGTATTTCTCCAGCTTTCCCATTGGAAGGAAATTAATACCCAGGGTTGCCAGGATCACAATTCCCAGCATGGTACCAATGGTTATCACTGAAAAAACTACACTTACGGCAATGATACCGAAGGTACTCAATTCGGCTGCAGGATACATTAAAATGGGAATCAGAGGTTCGCAGGGCCCTAACACGAAAATGGTAAATAAGATCCAGGGAGTGATTTTTTTATGATGAACATGATCGTGTTCGTTGCTATGGGTATGCTCGTGAACATGTAAATGACCATCTGTATGAAAATGCTTGTGCTTATGTGGTTTGTTGAAATATATTCGATAAAATGCCCACATCATATAAGCAAATCCAAAAAGAATGAAGGCCCATGCTGCAAGGTTTCCACGGAAACCTTCGAATAATTCAATTTTATAGAGTCCAATCCCAAAAGCTATACCAATAACGCCAAGTACAATTGAACTTCCAACATGACCAATTCCACAGGCTATCGTTAACCAGGTGGTTTTCCATAAGGACCATTTTCTGGCTTTTGACATTACAATAAATGGGAGGTAGTGGTCGGGACCAAAAAGGGTATGGGTGAAAGCAATGATTGCTGCTGTTCCGAGTAAAACGTTTAAGTCGTTCATGTTTGGTTAATTAGTGGATTGGTGAAATGGTAGATTGGTGAAATGGTAAATTGGTAGATTGGTAAAGTGGTGATTTGTACTTAGTGATACTCTGATTTTTTTGATCATGTTGTTCAAGAGGATTTTTTCAATATTCAATAAAAAATAATCATTAATCATTTAACAATTCCTGCTCCATTAAGTTCTGCATGTTTTTCTCCGGAACATAGTAAACATAAATCTCCGGCAGTTCTGGTACTCATAGTGCTTTCCCCGCATTTTCTGCAAATGATATTCTCATGCGATGGTGCATAAGCCGGAACCGAAACCTCGACATTTTCAATTTTAAATAATTTGTCAAAATCCAAACCTAACGTTGCAAATGCCCGATCACGGCCGTGTTTTTTAAACTTTAAAAGTTCATCCTTACTATGATCCTGTCCTTTTACTACTTTTTGAAAACTTTCTGTGAATAATGGATGAGCCTGATGCATATATTCTTTCGCATCGGCTCTTACGGTAATTCTTATTCCTTTTCCATCTCTTTTGGTAAGGGTGAAAGCGGTTTTCCCAAGATCCTTAAATATTAAGGCATTATTTCCGAATGAACAGCCTGTCACAAATTGAACCCCATCACTGAAACAATTATTGGTTTCTGTAATGGCCAGAAGATCTTCCATGCCATCACCCGTTTCGCGCATCAACCTCATGGCTTTAGTCCCGGCCATTACACCTAATGCTACCCCGGGACAATAGTGGCCATGCAGGGCCGCAGTTTTAATCATTAAGGTTTCCAGATCGTTGCGTAAAATATCATTTACGATTTCCCGCCGGGGATTGTTTTTAAGTTCATCCAATCTAATTTTATCCATTTTATCTTCAACCATCGAGAAATCAACTGGTTTTATATCAAGGACCGGTGTGTTGTTTAAGGCATCCAAACCAATAACCCGAAGCAAATTTTCATCTCTTTCCAAAAGTTTAACCGTGGTAACTGCAATAGAACTCGGCCGGTCAGGTTTACGTGTTGCAAATAATCCTTTAACATTGCCCCGGAGTGTGGTTGCAGTCATCTCATATGAAGCAGATCGATCAAAATCAAAAACAATATCGATGAATTCGTATTCTTCAATAAGATCAAGCCCTTCTAAAAATTCATCCTTGATGATGATTCGACTTTCATGCTTCTTGATTTCGTGCGGATTATTTTCCGTTTCAAAATTGTTTTTAACGATACCTATTTCTGTGATTCTCATTTTTTCAGGATAAAGGAATGATGAATATTTTATCTTTCTGTTTAATTATATTAACCTTGATGTCGTAAAGTTTTTCAATATTTTCGTTGGTGATGATTTCTTTTTCGCCACTTGCAAATACCTCCCCATCCTTCAATAATACAAAATGATCACTGAATTGTAATGCTAAATTCAAATCATGAATGGCAATAATTACTGTGATGCCCTGTTCGGTGAGTTTTTTAAGGACTTTTAAGACAGCAATCTGATGTTTTAAATCCAGATTTGCCGTTGGCTCATCTAATAGAAGCACTTCGGGTTCCTGTGCAAGGGCACGGGCGATAAAGACCCGTTGTCGTTGCCCCCCACTTAACTTGTTTATGCTTTTTAGGGAGATGTTTTTGAGGTTCATTTTCTCGATCATCGAGGCGGTAACTTCAAGGTCATTTTGTCTTGGCGACCATTGAATATGAGGTTTTCGCCCCAACAAAACCGAATCGAATACCGTAGCTGGAAAAGTTCCACCCTCGATTTGCGGGACATAGGCTATTTTTTTTGCTAATTCATCAGCATGAAAATTTAAAATATTCCGTTCGTCAAAGGAAATGGTTCCGTTTTTGGGTTGAAGGATGCGATCCATACATTTAAGAATGGTGCTTTTACCCGAGCCGTTCGGCCCGACGATACTGATTAGTTTCCCTTGCTCAAAATGGTGGCTGATATTTTTCAAAACCATGCTGCCATTGTAGGCAAAGTCGAGATTTTTAAGTTCTATCTTAACCATATACCTTTCCCCTTTCCTTTGAACAATAAAAAAATAAATAATGGTGCACCGATGAAGGAAGTGAGGATCCCAACCGGCAATACCATCGGTGCAATGATGCTTCGAGCAAGCAAATCGGAAGCTAACAGAAATACTCCTCCAAAAAGTGCAGTCGCCGGAATAAGGAACCTTTCGTCGCTTCCAATCATTTTTCGAACCAAATGAGGTACCACCAAACCCACAAATGCGATGATGCCAAAAAAGGAAACTGCAACTGCTGTTGTCAAAGAAGCCACCAGCATAACTTTTATACGGGTTTTTTCAACATTTACACCCAAACTATTTGCCGTTTCGTCACCGGTATTGAGTGAACGGATGTTCCATCGGTTGCTCATAAAGTAGAACAGGGAAGGAATAACGATAGCCAATAAAATGTAAAATTCGCGCCATGATGCCCTGCCCAAATCGCCAAAAGTCCAAAAAACAATGGTTGAGAGTTCCACATCTTCCGCAAAATATTCCAGTCCGGTAGTTCCGGCAATAAACAGTGAACCCAGAATAATTCCGGTAAGGATCATGGTTTCGGGCGATGCGTCTTTAAATCGTGCCATTAGTAAAATAATCACTGTGCTGACCAAGCTCCAGAAAAAGGCTGAAATGGTGATCAGGTATGGATTGTTAATCAAAACAGCATCGTTCACGTTGCTTTGTGTACTTCCTGCTCCTAAAATGATCACCGCGAATGCAGCTCCAAACGCAGCCGCATTTGAAATTCCCAAAGTGAAAGGCGAGCCCAGCGGATTTCTTAAAATGCTTTGCATTACCGTTCCTGAAACACTCAAAGCAGTTCCGGCCAAAACCGCCGATAAAACACGCGGTAAGCGTATATTTAAAATAATTTGACGGTTTATATCTTCACTGTTACCTGTGAAAATATGTATAATGTTGTTCAATGAAATAGAAGAAGCACCAATCAATAATCCAAGAACAACGAAGAGTAAAAGCAGGAAAATACAGACCCAAATAAAGAGTCTTTTACGGGTGGTAAACTGTTTATATTCCTGAATGATTTCCTTGCTCATTTCTCATTTATTTTCTGGCAGCCCATCCCGTATAAATCAAAAATACTATCATAGATTGCTTTGCCTAAAAACGCCTCGTAAACTTCATTGGCTTTCGTTTTTATATCCATGGTGGGATATAAATCGGGGTACAAAACCTTCGCGGTATAAAATGTGCTGATTAAAATATGTTCGTAATTTATAGAATGCCAGATATGTGGAAGTAAAAAATATACCTCATCATTTTGAATAGCCGGAACCAATTTACCTAGTACTGAATTTTTATTCAAATCGGGCTCAGAAAGTGTGTAGCTTGAAAGGTCAATAAAGATTTTCTCCGGATTCCATACAATAATTTGCTCCTTGTCGATAATCACATTATTTAATTGTGAAGCAGAAAAATTCGGATTGTTAGTTAATTCCTCAGCAACATTATAGGCATAGGTATATCTGAATGGAGCATATGATGGTTCGGTCGAATTTATTCCGTGTGAGCCCCGAAATGCAATTCCTCCAATATAGACTCTTTCGCTTGATGCGAGTTTCTCACATGCTATTTCAACACTATTAAGGCTGTTATTGATGTAATTAATCAGATATTCAGCCCTCTTGTTTCTATCGAGAATACTTCCCAATAACCGCATAGACTCACAAAAGTTATTTTCATTCTTATTGAAGTCGCCATAACTTAAACACAGTACCGGAATTCCCGTTTTTTTCTGTAATTCGTTCGCTTCGGAAGAGCTTAGGAAAGTGCAAATAATAACTTCAGGTTGCAATTTGGCAATCAGTTCCGGATCAGCGTTATTTCCGGTACCTATAATTGGCAAATTTCTTAGTTCAGGATAGGCATATAAGTAAGGAACATTTCGTTTTTTTTCATTTGATTCGATTCCAATGATTATTTCGGTTCCATCCAAATAACAAATCATTCGTAAAGCTCCTGCACCATGGGCAACTGCACTCTTAATTTGAAGGGGAATTTCAATCTTTCGTCCATTCATATCAGTAATAAAGCGGGTTTCTGATTTTGGAAGTTTAGGATTATTGCTTAAGCAAGAACTAAGAAATAGACTTATGACAAAAATCAAAAGAGATGATTTTTTGAATAAACGTGTTAATAATATGATAAAGGTGTTACTCACAGTATAAAAAAATTAGTTTGCAGTGCTCATTACCAGCTGACCATGTTTGATTCCTTTAATGGCGATCAGCTTATTTGACAGGTCGATCAATTCAGATGCTTTTCCTTTAACGGTAATGGTTTCTAAGCAATTATCATGATTCAGATGTACATGTTGCACCGAAAGAATTAAATGATGGTAATCGTGCTGCACTTCGGTTGATTCATTCTGTAAATTACGTTTATGGTGATCATAAACCAAAACGATGGCCCCGGCCACTTCTTCATTTCCTTCCCATTCATTTTCAACCAAGTCTTTTTTGATTAGATAGCGGATGGCTTGTGATCTATTTGGGAATTTTTGATTTTCGACCAAGCGATCAAGCTTTTTTAAAAGCTCATCTTCCAGGGAAACTCCAAATCGTTTTACTTGCATCGTGTTAAGTTTATTAAAAAGATAACACAAAGATATGCTGTTTTTGTAGATATATGCGGTTAAAGCTTATTTTTAAAGAAATTTAGGATGAGTTTAAATAAGTGCCTAAAGTGAACTAAAGTTTGGAGTGCCTAAAGTACTTTTTAGTTATTCGGTATCTGAAGCGTAAAAGTCATCCCAAACACCAGATACATTTTTCTTACATTTGCAAAAAATATTATAGCATTGACAAAGCGTTATTTCATGCATCTGGCCTATAAGGGAACAGGCTTTCATGGTTGGCAATTTCAAGAAAATGCACCAACCATTCAGCAGTCTGTTAACATTGGTTTGCAAACACTTCTTGACAAAGAAATTAAAATTACAGGCTGTGGTCGCACAGATACTGGGGTCCATGCCAGTAATTTTTATGCCCATTTTGATATAGATAGGGAGATTTGTGATGAAGAACGAATAAATTTGTGCTTTAAGTTAAATAGGTTTCTTCCACCAGAAATCGTTGTGTTTAGTATTAACCCTGTCAAAGGGAATGCCCATGCCCGTTTCGATGCTTTATCCCGAACTTATAAATACTATATTAACAGAAGAAAAGATCCTTTTATGGATGATTATTCATTTTATTTATATGGTGATTTGGATATTGAATTGATGAACAAGGCAGCCTTTGAAATGATTGCTTACGATGATTTTACGAGTTTTTCAAAATTGCACACCCAAACAAATACAAATAATTGTAAAATTTTTCATGCGAAATGGGAAGAAGTGGACCATAAACTGATTTTCACCATCAAAGCTGATCGATTCCTGAGAAATATGGTAAGGGCAATCGTTGGGACATTATTGGAGGTGGGACAACGTAAAATCACCATCGAAGAATTCAAAAACATTATTGAACGCAAAAACCGGAACGAAGCAGGTTACTCAGTTCCGGCTAAGGCTTTATTTTTAGAGGAAGTGGAATATCCGGAATCTATTTTCATTAAATAAAAAAGAGTCAGAAACCTGACTCTTTTTTATAACAGTATTCAAATCTTAAATTCCCAGAACCAGATTATAAATCTTGCGTTTGTCCTGATACATCAATACCACAACTTCCTGATCAAAATAACTTACCCTGAATTTATTACTTTCCTCACCCGGAATATCAGCATAAACATAAATAAAGCCTTTTTCGTCTTCAATACCATTAATGGTTACATTATATATTTTAGGTTTTGTTGATTCTAAGTCAGGACTATTATTCCCAAGAAATTCTTTCGATAGATACTGAAACTGTTTTTTTGTTTCATATAAAGCTTGAAATTCACTAAAACTTGGTCTTTTATTGGTATAAGCAACTCCTGCATAATTTGTTTCAGTTGGTTGTGAAGCCTGGTATTCACTACCGAAAAGGTTGCCTCTGGTATCCTGTTGAGTAATGTAAATTATGTTGCCACCCATCATAGCTGCTTCGATTTTGAGCTTTTTCATGGCACGGTCCTTTACTTTATTGACATTTGCAATAGCAGTGGTACCCTTAGCTTTTGAAGAAACATCTTCAAGCTTGAATAAACCTTTTACTTCACTTTCAATTTGTGTAATGGAAACATTTTCCCAATCGGCTCCACTACGCACTGTTTTAAATGAAGTAGCTTCGGCAAATTCTTCAACCCGACCTGATTTATACTCAATTTTGAGAATCGAATTTTTATAAATTGAGTTTACCAGATCTTCGTTAGGATAACAGAATTTTACTGCATCCGGTGTGACCTCCTTGATCGTACACTCAATAATTTTGTCGTTGGTGTAAACTTTATCAAATGCTGTCTGTGCATAACCGCTAACTGATATAGCCAGTATTATTAAAGTAAGTAATTTTGTTTTCATCATCTTTTATTTTTATGAATTATTTTGGTTAATATTTTTCGTGCGAAATTTGCAATTCTTATGCCAAAAACCAAATAAAATTAAAATAAAATGCAAAATAATTTAAAAGCTAAATAATTTAATAAATTAACGTGAATTCGATATAAGAAAGCATTAAAATGCTGACTTCCTATGGCATAAGCGTTTTAATAAATTAAGATATAAGACGTTAGACTTTAGTTGTTAGAAATCAGACACGACCTGCCGGCTGCAGGCAGGGATTCAAGACACAAGATTCAAGGTACAAGATTCAAGACACAAGATTCAAGACATAAGAGTAGAGCAGTTTTATCCATGGCCAAACTTCTAATATCTAACGTCTTATTAGCTCAAAAGGCTAAATGTCAGATATACTGTACCAGTTTCATGAGAATTGCTAAGATCGAACTGAGGTTAAATTAATAAAATGCAGGATGTCTTTCGTAAATAGTTCTGCTTTCAAACCATATTTCATCATTAATTCTTCCGGCTGGCCTGATTCACCAAAGCGATCGTGCATCCCAATCATCTTTAAAGGAACAGGATAATTCTCAACGATCACTTCCGCAACTGCACTTCCAAATCCACCCTGAACTTGATGTTCTTCAAGGGTTACAATGGCTTTTGTTTCTTTGGCTGCTTTAATGATTATATCTTTATCGATAGGTTTGATCGTGTGAATGTTGATCACCCTGGCCGAGATGCCTTTTTCTTCCAATATTTTTGAGGATTGTAAAGCTTCCCAAACCATATGCCCGGTAGCAATTAACGTGATATCATTACCTTCTTTTAGGGTCTGGGCTTTTCCTGGAATGTATTCTATTTCAGGATCGATAAAATCAGGAACGGGAGCACGTCCAAATCGAAGATAGACGGGCCCATTGATTTGTTCAACTGCAGCTATAATTGCCTGTTCAGTTTGAGTTGCATCGCAAGGTGAAAGAACGGTCATATATGGCAGTACCCGCATGATCGCAATATCTTCCAAAGCCTGATGAGTTGCTCCGTCAGGACCAACAGAAATGCCCGCATGCGCTCCTCCAATAATGGCATGTACATTATTATAGCATAATGAAATACGTATTTGATCGGTAGTACGAAGTGCTGCAAAAACTCCATAGGTGCTAAAAACAGGAATTTTACCACTTAATGCCAATCCGGCAGCAACACCAATGCAATTTTGTTCGGCAATGCCAAAAGAAAAAAATCGTTTCGGGAATTTTTCTGCAAAATAATTTACAACTACTGAAGCGGTAATATCTGCTCCTAAAGCAATAAGATTTTTGTGCTTCTCTCCCAATTTTAAAAGTCCAATACCAAAGCCATCTTTGGTAGATCTATTACCTCTGTTGATATAATCCATTTTAGTAGAGTTCTTTTAAGAAAAGTTCAAGCTCTGTTTTTGTAGGCACTTTTCCGTGCCATCGATAATCATCTTCAATTGATTTTACACCTTTGCCCATGATGGTATTTGCAATAACGACGATAGGTTTATCGCTTGCCTGTTTGGCTTCATTTAAGGTAGAAATCAATTCCTGAATATTGTTTCCATTGCAGGTTAGGACTTTCCAGCCAAAAGCCTTCCATTTGTCGGCAAGCGGTTCAATTTGCATTACATCCTCCGTTTTCCCATCAATTTGAACCCTGTTTCTATCTACAATCGTTATGAGTTTATTTAGTTTATGATGAGATGCGCTCATGGCTGCTTCCCAAATGGAACCTTCCTGTAATTCGCCATCTCCACAAATGCAAAAAGTGGTTCTTTCTTTTTTGTCTATTTTGTCAGCTAATGCCATACCAACAGCCACAGATAATCCTTGTCCCAACGAACCTGCCGATAATTCCAATCCCGGTAAACCATGTTCACGGCCGGGATGACCTTGTAAACGTGTTCCAAGTTTCCGTAACGTCATTAATTCTTCGACAGGAAAATATCCGGCTTCTGCAAGAGTAGCATAATGCACAGGGGTAACATGTCCTATAGATAAAATCAAACGGTCCCGATCCTCCCATTTTGAATTCTCAGGATCATGATTCATGATATTAAAATACAGAACAGTGAATATGTCTGTTAATCCAAGAGATCCTCCGGTATGTCCTGATCCTGCTTCAGTCAAGCTGCGTAAAATATTTTTACGGATGGAGTAAGCGAATTTTTCCAGCTTGGCGATTGATTGATGTTTTTGAAAAGTCATAATTTGATTTACATTAATCCAATCACAAAATAATATGCAACAACCAATGAATATACAAGCTTCATAAATGTTCCGGCCATAAATCCAATGAATGATCCAATGGCAGAACGCCAGGCTTTGGTTGAGTCGGTACCAGCCATCGATTCACCAATGAATGCTCCAACAAAAGGGCCTAAAATTATTCCTATAATCCCCAGCGGTCCGATGACGATGCCAAGAATTGGTAGTCCAATAATGCCTACGATTAATCCAATGGTGCTTCCCCTGACACCCATTTTTGTTCCCCCAAACTTTTTAGTTCCCCAGATAGGTACCACGTAATCGAGTATGGTAACCACTATTGCGATAAAACCGAGAATGAAAAGTAAACTTTCGCTAAAAGCAGGATTGGTTCTGAGTTGTAGGACCAATAATCCAAAAAAACTAACAATAGGTCCGGGAATGCCGGGAACGATAGCCCCTGCAATTCCAACTAAAATGAGTAAAATACCCACGATGATCCAGATAAAATCCATGTTCGAAATTTTAAGTAATTACTATTTAAGCTTTTTAAAGTCGAGTTCAGTAAAATCAAAATCAGGATTTGGGACGTCAATAATCAATTCTTCGACCTTGCCTTCTGCATTTAGTTTGAAATGAACTTTTCCTTTTGGCAGCGAAGGAACTTCTTTAAATTCAATTTCAAAAGTATCGTAATGCCAATGGGTTAATGATCCTTTGAAAATTTTGGTATGTTTCATTTCCAGTACCAAATGTCCATCAGCCAAAATTATTTCTGTGTTACCATAAATTTTACCCCCGTAAATACCCGTATATTCATTTAGATCCAGACTTGGACTGGTGTTTTTAATCCGGCCTTCTTCGGGATCTTTCTTATCAGTCCTGTTGTCTTGAACTAACATCTTTTCACTCCAATCGGTATTTTCATCACTCAAAAACATATCAAGAGTTTTATACATCAACGGAGTTGAAATGGAATTGTTGGAATTTGTCAGGATTACAAACCCGAGATTCTCCTCCGGTACCAGGACGGTTCTGGAAATCATTCCATCATAACCACCTCCATGAGAAACAATTTTCCTTCCGTGATAATCCATCAATGCCCACCCTAAACCATAAGCTTTAAAATGGGTACTTGGAAACATTTTCTCAGATAAAGCACTAACCGTTTGTACCGTATGCGCATGCCACATTTCGTGTTGCGATTTGGCTGTGAAAAGGGTATCGTCACCAATAATGCCATGATTCAGTTGAAGTAACATCCATTTTGAAAGATCAGCAACGCTTGACAGAATCCCTCCTAAGGGAGCGGCATTATCCCAATTAAGATAAGGGATTGTTATCAATTTCCCTTCATAATCGTTATGAGGGGTTGTGTAATTACCTTTTAAATCGAGTTTTGTAATACTGGTAAGCGTTCGGTCCATATGCAGTGGATCCAAAATTCTTTGTTGAATAAAATCTTCCCAACTCATACCGCTAACTTGTTCAATAACTATTCCTGCAGCAATAAACATGATATTTTGATATCCGTATCTTTCTCTGAATCCATAAGCGGGTTCAAGAAATTTAGCTCTTTTTACGATTTCTTCACGGCTATAATCTGTTCCGTACCAAATTAAATCACCTGAAAAAGTTCGCAAACCGGATCGGTGGCTTAATAAATCCCGGATATTCATTTCGTGAGTAACATATGGGCTATAGAGCTCGAACCAGGGTAAAAATTTTGTCACTTTATCGTCCCAGGATAATTTGCCTTCATCAACCAACATGGCAATGCCGGCCGCTGTGAATGCCTTTGTATTAGACGCGATGGCAAACAATGAATTCTCATCAACGGCTTCTCCCGTACAAATATTTTTAACCCCAAAGCCTTTCGCATAAATCACCTGATTGTCTTTTACAATTGCAATTGCCATCCCGGGGACGTTCCATTTTTTCAATGCTGTTTCGTAATAGTTATCCAGTTCGGTTATGGTTTTTTTTAAGGTTTCCTTAGCCGTTAGATTGGTTGAAGTTAATACAAGCATTAATAGCATTAACCTAATTCTGTAAATTCTATTTTTCATACGTATATAAATTTTATTAAATTAGTTAAATGGAACTCGTCCCGATAATTCGGGACTCGTTACATGTGAATTTTTATAATGATTTAATTATATGATTCATGGCGATTGATGCTTTCTCTTTTAAAAAAACATCGGTAATTGTATGCGTAAATTTTGATGTTTCAGGATTTATTTCGATAATTTTTGCGCCATTTTCTTTTGCTATATAGGGCATTTGACATGCTGGCATTACCTCTCCGGTCGTTCCAATTAAAATAAAAAGATCAGCTTTTTCTGCTGCAGCTAGCGATGCAAAGTATGCATCCTGCGGAATTCCCTCCCCGAAAAAAATAAAATCAGGTTTTAACAATGAATTGCATTTTAAGCAAAGCGGTGGAAGTTTATTTAGATTTATCTCACTTGCTTTATAAGTAGATTTGCAGGAAGTACAAATCAGTTGTTGTGAATTTCCATGAAATTCGTGAACAACTTTGCTCCCTGCTTCCTGATGCAGGTTGTCGATGTTCTGGGTTATTATTTCTTTTATAAAACCTTTAGATTCCAATATCGCAAGTCCTTTATGGGCATCATTGGGTTTAGCTTTCCCAAAAAAATCGTAAAAAATTTCTTTGATAACGATCCATGATTCTTTCGGATTGTCGAAAAAATAATAGAGTTCTAAAACCTGAGGGTCGTATTTGCTCCATAATCCCTGAGCACCCCGAAATGGCGGGATGCCACTTTCAACAGAAATGCCTGCACCCGTAAAAGCAACAATATGTTTTGCTTTTTTAATAAGATCAATTGCTTCTGAGAAAGAATGTGACAATTTGGTAGTTTTTCTGGTTACACAAAAATATTGAATTCGTAACATGAAACCTAAGTTTTATTGTCCTGAATAAAAGAATTTATCAAACTTGATATGAATTAAATTAATTTTACTTCAAGCAAAAAGATAATCATAGTGTGATATGGGACAGAAAATAGTTGAGCTTAAGATGCCTACAAATTATTCAGATGCTGAATTACGATCAAGGATAGCAAATAAGTTCAGAATTAAAAACTTTTCTTTTCAAATTGAAAACAAGAGCCTGGATGCCCGCAATAAAAGTGATATTCATTGGCTGTTGAAAGTTTTTATTCAATCGGAAGAGATTAAGGAATTGGTGCCTGTTACGAACGAAACCTTAAGTGTGCCTTACAAAAAAAGAAATGAAAAGGTGGTCGTGGTGGGAAGCGGCCCTGCCGGTTTTTTTTCGGCTTATATTTTACAAAAAGCCGGATTCAAGGTTGTATTGATTGAACGCGGTTCGGAAGTGGAGCATCGGGGCCAAATGATTGAAAAATTTGAAAGAACGGAAGAATTTGATTCAAACAATAACTACGCCTATGGAGAAGGAGGAGCAGGTACATTTTCGGATGGTAAATTAACTTCCAGATCTAAACATATTTCCATCGAAAAGGGTTTTATTATCAATGAATATGTGGATGCAGGTGCTCCTCAGGAGATTAAATATTTGGCTCACCCGCATTTGGGAAGCGATAACTTGAAATTAATTGTAAAAAACCTGAGGGAAAAGTTTGTCAAGATTGGCGGGAAAATTGTTTTTAATACCTGCGTAACCGATCTTAAAATAAAAAAGAAAAAGATTTATTCTGTCGAAACAAGTACAGGTGAAAATTACGAGACGGATTATTTAATAATGGCAAT